>PLTL01000342.1 GCA_003164475.1 Candidatus Dormiibacterota bacterium
CCGAGGGCATGAGGTCGGGGGTGAACTGAATCCGGGCGAAGCGCAGCCCGCAGCAGCGGGCGAAGGAGCGGGCGATGAGGGTCTTGGCCAGCCCGGGGTAGTCCTCGATCAGCACGTGCCCATCGGCGAGGATCCCCAGCAGCACCAGCTCGAGGACCTCGCGCTTGCCCACCACCGCCTTGCCCATCTGCTCCAGGAGCCGCCCCGTGGCCCGGTGAAGCTCGTCAAGCTCGCTCACGCCGCCACCCTCTCCAGCTCGTCGAGGATCTCCGCCATCTCCCGCTTCGAAGGCGCCTGCCGGCCTTTCCCGGAGTCACCGGCCGCCTTCTCCAGCACCAGCTCGGTGAGCCGCGGCCCCAGGATGGCGCCAGCCCGGTCGGGGTCCCGCTCCAGCGCCACCCCCACCAGCCGCAGCCGGTCGGCGGCCACCTGGCGGAGGAGCGGGCGGACCTGGAGGTCGAACTGGGTCCGGCTGGCCCGGCTGGCCCTCAGCGCGTCCTGGAGCCTCTCCAGCTCGGCCGGAAGCCGGCCGGCAGACGCCGGCTGAGACCGCTTTCCCTCCGAGGGCCGCGGTCGCGAGAACCGGCGGATCCACTGGACCAGGAGGTAGATCACGACACAGCCCACGGAGAGGAGGTAGATCCTGCCCACCTGGCTGGGGTCGGCCCCGCCGCGGACCAGCGCCACCACCGCCGCCAGGGTGCCAGCCCCGAGCAGCACCAGCACCACCCCGTAGCGATCCAGGACGCTGACCCGGGGCCCTTGCGACACCTCTACCTCCTCCGGGGCGGCTCATGAGCGCTGGCGACCGGCGGCCTCCAGAGCATCCCGAGGATAGCGACCCCGCTCAGTTGCCGAGCTCCCGGCGCAGCCCTGCCAGGGCCCCCTCGGCCTCAGCCCGCATCCCCTGATCCACCGGGTGCAGGGAGAAGCGGGCGGCCTCGAAGAGGTGGGTGAGCCGGACCAGCGCCTGGCGGCTGGCCTGGAGCTGGGCCAGCGCCCGCTCCAGGTACTCCAGAGGGGTCTCGAACCGGTTCCGCGCCAGGCCGGCCCTGGCCAGGGCGCCCTCCATCCGCTCGTAGGCGAGGATCACCGCCTGGCGGGGATCGGCGCCGGCCGCCAGCTCCGCCAGGCTCTGGTCCAGCCCCGCGGACAGCTCGCTGCCCAGTTGCGACGGCTCCGGTCCCGGCCGCGAACGCCGGCGGCGGGCCAGGGTCGCCAGGACCGCGGCCGCCAACACCACCGCCACGCCGATGGCCAGCGCCAGCAGGGTGGCCTCGGAGAGGCTGACCGCCCCCACGACCGTGTGGGTGGACGGCAGCTTGACGGTGGGCGTCGCGGCCGCAGGGGCGACGTGGGCGGTCCGCTTGCGCAGCCCATTGCGAAGGGCCATCAGCAGGACCAGGGCCTGGAGGAGGAGGAGGGTCACCGGGATGGCCACCATCCGGAGCAGAAACCTCCGGGACCACCTGGGCACGGGCTCACCGTGCCGACCGGCCTCCCACAGGCGCCTCCAGGGGAAGAAGACCACCCCCAGCAGCACCGCCAGCTCGAGCACCGCCACCCCGAGCAGAAGCAGCGCATGGACGATCGAGCCCAGCACCAAGGCGCCCTGACTGGAGAGCCCGCTCGGGCCCAGGCTGTAGTGGGCGCGAACCGAGATCGCGGCCAGCGCCAGCAGCACGAGCAGCGTCAGCACCACCACGGGCACACGCCATTGGGGGCCGGTGCGACGGCCGGAGTCGCCAGGGGTCATGCCGCTCCCGATCACCTCGGATCTGGCCCGGCCGGCCGGGAGGACCCGGTCCCGGGACGCTTCAGGCTAGCACCCCGATCGATCGGCCCCTGCCTGACCGCGAGCGCCCGGGCTGAGAGGCGCGGGAGCGCCCGCCCGAGCCCGGCTCACGGAGCCACCGGCACCGGCGCGGCGATCGAGGCGTGGTCCTGGTCGGGCCGGACCAGGTTCACGGCGGTGGCGATGAGGAGCAGGTTTCGCGCCGCCACCAGCCCGGTCCCCCAAGGCGCCAGTGACGCCACCGAGCCGAACAGGTAGGGGAACTCCGCCTGGGTGAGCAGTGCCATCCCCAGAGCGCTGAGCAAGAGAAGGTTGCCCCGACGCCGGCCCGCCTCAGTGCCGGCGGCCAGGACCAGGACCGGCATCAGGGCCAGCAGGTACTGGGGTGACAGGACCGGGCTGGCTGCCAGCCCGGCCGCCAGGGAGAAGGCGATCGCGGTAGCTGGCTGGCGCTGGGCCCTGGCGAAGTGGAACGACCCCCAGATCAGCGCCAAGACCCCGGCCACCGCCACCGCGGCGGCGATCCAGCCCACCTCGGCGCCGTGGACCTGCGTCGAAGCCAGCTTGCCGACAAAGGATCTGAGCGGGAAGAGGGGTCGCAGCAGACCGGCGAGGGTCGCCGGCACGCTCTCGACCTCCACCCCCCGGTTGAGGCTGGCGAAGGCGGCGGGGAGCACCGAGCCTCCCGACCAGGCCACGAACCCCACGAGGAGGAGCACCGCCGGGGACAGCCCCAGCACCACCGCCCCCAGCCTCCGCCCCAGCCCCTCTCGCCAGCCGGTCCCATCCGCCGGCCAGAGCGCCCAGACCAGCACCGGCAGCGCCACCACCACCGCCGTCTCCTTGACCAGGACCGCCAGGGCCACCAGCGCCACCGCCAGGGCCACGCGCCGGCCTCGCAGGGCCAGGGCGGCGCCGGCCAGGGCCAGTCCCTGGAGACCGTCCAGTCGGGTCACCAGGGTCAGCCCGACGGCAACCATCAGGAGCCCGCTGATGAGGGCGACCGGGAAGGAGATGCCGGCCCAACGGCACCCTCGGTGGAGCAACCACAGTCCGGCCAGGGTGAGCAGCAGCAACTCCAGCGCCAGGCCGAACGAGTAGTCGGATCCCGCCAGCAGCGGAGGCACCGCCAGGAGCAGGCTGAGGGGCGGATAGACGAAGGCCAGGCGGCTATCCGGCCAGGTCAGGAAACCGGCTGCGTAGGGTTGGTGCCCTCGGACCAGTCCCTGGGCCGCGTGCTCCAGGTAGATGGTGTCGGGGATGGCGGACCCGACCAGATCGTGGACGGAGAACAGATGCAGCTCGGTGAGCAGGACCGGGATCAGGGCCAAGGCCGCCAGGGGCCCGAGGAGCAGCCGGGCGAGGTGCGCCAGACGCTGGCGGCGGGCCGGCGAGGCCCGGTCGCAGGGCGCCGCTGGGCCCTGGGCCAGAGACTTGGTCACCGCTCTGCCCTCGTGCTCGCGAGGGTCATGCCGCGAGGTCGCCGAGCCCGCCGCAGCTCCACCTGAACGAGCCAGCGGGACCGGGAGGCGTGGGCGAAGCAGGACTCGAACCTGCGACATCCTCGGTGTAAGCGAGGCGCTCTGCCACTGAGCTATTCGCCCTGGGAAACGCCAGGGCGGCGACGCCCGGCCCGGGTCTCCGGAGCTCGATCCCCCTGCCCACCCCAATGTTCACGGCCCACCGGTCCCGGCGGCCACGGCCAGCTGGTCACTCGGGTTGAAGATGCGCGTCGGGCCTTCGCGGCCGCGGCCTCGCCATTCACGGGCTTGCGGTGGCCCATAAGCCCGCCGTCCCGCTCTCGTGCCCATGAGCGCACCGGCGGAGCGTACCCGCTGGCCCCCACGAGCCGTCCGGCGGTCAGGTGACGGGTTGATGACAGAGCCGGCCCGGCCCACCCCCCCTGTCAATGCGGAGGCGGTGGTCAGAGGTCGGTCTTGGGGGCGCGCTGATGCCGACCTTCGAGTTTGGAGGGAACCACGATCACCGGCTGGAGCAGGTACAGCTCTTGCCCGGTGAGCACCCGCTCCAGCACCGCCGAGGGGGTCTCGTCGACGAGGCTGGCGATGCCACAGAGCTCGAGCTGGCGGCGCACCTCAGGAGGCACCGTCCGCTCCCCCTCCAGGTTCAGCTCCTCCAGGACCTCCAGGAGGCGGTCCAGCTGCCCCAGGTGCGAGCGGCGGTCCGCCCGCTGCGGGCCGCTCTCGCCCTCCCAGGTCAGGGCCGGTCCCGCCCGGCTCCGCGTCGTCCGTCCCCGCTCTCTGATCTTGGCCACGAATCGGTCCGTAGAAATATGCGCCAATCGAGCCTGGAGGTAAATAGCCCTTCCCGCACCCTGGTCTCCTTGAAGTTAGTCAGCCCGCCGTCACCGCCTCGGCCAGGGTCTCCGCCAGCCCCAAGTCGGCCAGGGTGGCGGCCTCGGGGCGCAGCCCCAGGGCGTGGGCCACGAAGGGCGCGACCAGCTCCGCCAGCGCCTGGGGACGGAGGTCGCCCTGGGCCCCCACCGCCTCCAGCGAGGTGGCGGTGCGACCCTCGATCCCGCAGGGAACGATCAGGTCGAAGGCGGAGAGGTCGGTGGTGCCGTTGAGTGCGAAGCCGTGGTAGGTGACCTTGCGCCCACTCAGCTTGACCCCCAGCGCCGCCAGCTTCCCCTCCCGATGCCACACTCCGGTGTAGGGAGGGTCTCGGAACGCCTCCACCCCGAGCAACTGGCAGGCGTCGATCAGGGCGTCCTCCAGAGCCCGGAGGTATGCGATGGCGTCCATCCCCAGCTGCTCCAGGCTGACGATCGGATACCCGACCAGCTGCCCCGGCCCGTGGTAGGTGACCGAGCCCCCCCGGTCCACGGCGAAGTACTCGGCACCCCTGGCCCGCAGGCCGGCCTCACCCTGAAGCAGGTGCTCCGGCTTGCCACCCCGGCCCATGGTGTAGACGGGTGGGTGCTCCATCAGGAGCAGCACGTCCTCCCCCAGCCCGCCTGCCGCCCTGGCCGCGGCCAGCTGCCGCTGGCAGTCCCAGGCGAGCTGGTAGGGGACGGTGCCACACCAGGCCACCCGCAGCGCTGGGCGCCAGACCCCGGCCACGACTACTCGGCCCCGGACCCGACCCGACCGGGCCGGGCGGCGCCAGCGCCCGCCTGCTCGTGGGCGTGGTAGGAGCTGCGCACCAGCGGCCCTGACTCGACGTGGGCGAAGCCCAGCGACATCCCGAACTCGCGGAGCTCGAGGAACTCCTCGGGACGCCAGAACCGCTCGCAGCGGATGTGCTTCAGCGAGGGCCGCAGGTACTGGCCGATGGTCACCAGCCCCACCCCGTGCCGGCGCAGGTCCACCAGGACCTCCTTGGCCTCCTCCATGGTCTCGCCCAGCCCCACCATGAGACCCGACTTGGTCTGGGACCCGGGGCGGAGCTCACCGGCCCGGCGCAGCACCGAGAGCGAGCGCGGGTAGAGCGACTTGGGACGGACCCTGGGGTAGAGGCGGGCCACGGTCTCAATGTTGTGGTTGAAGATCTCGGGAGCCGCCCCGACCACCCTGGCGATGCTGGCCTCCGAGCCCTGGAAGTCCGGCGTCAGAACCTCGACCTGGCAACCCGGCACCCGGCGATGGATGGCCTCGACGGTCCGGGCGAAGATGGCCGCCCCGCCGTCGGGGAGGTCGTCTCGATCCACAGAGGTGATCACCGCGTGGCGCAGGCCCATCTCCGCGACGGCCTCCGCCACCCGCTCCGGCTCCTCGAGGTCGAGCCCGGTGGGGCGTCCTGAGGTGACGGCGCAGAAGGCGCAGGCCCTGGTGCAGATGTCGCCGAGGATCATGAAGGTGGCGGTGNNGCAGCGGGCCTCCTCGCAGACGGTGTTGAGTCGCTTGCCGCGCATGATCCGGTCCAGCTCCTGGTACCGGCCCCCGACCGGCATCTTGACCGTGAGCCATCCGGGGCGGCGCTCCACCCCCGCGGGAAGCAACTGCTGCCACATCGGGCGGCCGTCCCCCACCGGCCCCCGGCCCGGGATCAAGTCGGGCCGCCGGTCCGGCAGGACCGGCAGGCTCACCTTGGGTCGAACCACGCGATCCGAGGAAGGGCTGTCCATCTGGCAATCCTAAGACCTGGGGCCGCCCAGCCCCGGAGGAGTCCGGACTGCTAGAAGAGCGAGGTGTCGGCGCTGACCGCCTCGAGAGAGCTCTTGACAGCGCCGAGGAACCGGGCCGCGGAGGCGCCGTCGTTGACCCGGTGGTCGAAGCTGAGGCAGAGATTCATGATGGGGCGGATCGCGATGCCGTCCCCGATCACCACCGGGCGGCGCACCATCGCGTCCATGACCAGGATCCCCGCCTGGGGCGAGTTGATGATGGCCTGGGACATGATCGTGCCCAGCGTCCCCGCGTTGTTGAGCGTGAAGGTGCCGCCCTCCACATCGTCGAGGGTTGCCCTCCCGAGACGCGCCCTCTCGATGAGCTCGGCTGCGGCCCGCGCCAGCCCGGCCANNCGCACCACCGGCACGATCAGCCCGTCGGCGATCGCCACCGCCAGCCCCAGATTGACGTCGGCGTGGAGGGTCACGGCGTCCTCGCCGTAGACCGCGTTCATGGTGGGGACCGCTCGCAGCGCCAGGCAGGTGGCCTTCATCGCGTAGTGGAGGAAGGTGAGCTCCACCCCGGTGGCGGCCAGGAAGTCGGCC
>PLTL01000029.1 GCA_003164475.1 Candidatus Dormiibacterota bacterium
GACACCGCCCCGCTGGCGGTGGGTGCCGCCGGTGCCAGGGGCTGCCCGTGGGCATAGACAGCGGACGACTGGCTGGAGGGCCCAGAGCCGAGGGCGTTGTGGGCGGTCACCGCGAACGTGTACGGCCCGACGTTGTTGCTGAGGCCGCTCCAGGTATAGGAGGTGCCAGTCCCCGGGACAGTCGCCGTGGCGGAGCCCGATGCGGGAGCCGGGTTGACGGTGAGGATGTAGCTGTCCAGCGGCTGCCCGTTGGCGTTCGCGGCTCCCCAGCTGAGGGTGACCTCGCCGTCCCCCGGAGTGGCGGTGACAGGCCCCGGCGCACCCGGGGCGGACTGTGGGGTGAAGGATGCCGTCACCGAGCTGGTGCTCAACCCCACCTGGTTATGGGCCTGGACGGTGAACTGGTAGCTGGTGCCGTTGGTGAGCCCGGTCCACAGGTGCGAGGTGCCCGGGACCTGCGTGCTCCCGCCCCCGGCCACCGAGACGACGTAGTAGTCGACGGGGGAGCCGTTGTCCGGCGCCGCTCCCCAGCTGAGCGCCACCTGCTGGTTGCCGGGTACGCCCTGGAGAGCACCTGGGGCCCCCGGGGCGTCGAGCACCTGGAGCGTGATTTGCCCGGTCACGGTGCGGTCGGCCCGGCCGGGCAGGTCGGTGACGTCGACGGTGAAGGTCAGCGACCCGTGGGTACCGGACTGCGGGGTGATCTGCACCAGGCTCCCGCTGTAGCTGGTCACCGCGGAACCCGGGCTGGTCGGTTGCAGCCCCACCACCTGGATGGTTGGGTCGGCCAGCGGGCTGGTCACGTACTGGCGGAGGTCGACCGAGGCGGTATGGCCGGTCTCCACCCCGGGGACGGTGACTGCGGCGACCGAGGCGGGCGGCGCCGCGACCACATCGACGCTGAGGACAGCGGTCGCGGTGCTGCCCGACACCCCCAGCGTGATCTTGCCGGTGCTCCCCGGTTGAGCGGCGGATCCGGAGGTCACCACCAGCACCTGGTGGGTGGCGTCCCCCCAGCTGAAGCTGACGTTGGCGGGCTGTGCGGTCCAGTGGGCGGTGAACGATAACGATGCAGCACCGTTGGTGGTGGGGGTCCACACCGCGCACACCGAGGCGAGGCTCAGGTCGACGGGCGCAGCGCCCTCGATCAGTGAGATGGGTGTCGTCGGGCAGCGGAGCACGGGGGTGGGCGGCCCCACCTGCACGGGGATCGACAGCACCGCCGTCCGGCCCTGCGGGTCGCTCGCTGAGGTGCCGTCCGTGACGTCGACCGTCAACGCGGCCGGGCCCGCGTAGCCGGCCGTCCCCGTGAGTGTCAGGCTCGTGTAGCTCACCGGCTTCCACGACAGGTCGGAGGCGGGCGCGACGGAGACCCCGCTGGACGAGAGCAGCCGGACCGCACCCCGGGAGTCGGTGATGTACTTGTTGATGTCGACCGTGGCCACACCGGCGTTCGGGACCTGGATGGTGGCGCCTGCCTTGAGCTGGGGGCCGGTGCTGGTCCCCGGCACGTGGACCACCGCGACCGCGGTGCCTTTGCCGGGGTTGGTGACCTGGTAGGCGACCGCGCGGGGCGCGGCGAGCACCGGGATCACCAGCCGGTTGGCCGAGATCCGCACGTCCGGTTCGAACACCTGGGAGACGGTGAGGTCTCCGGAGCTCCCGGCCGGGTCGTAGTCATTGGCAAGGACGTCGACCGTGATCGACGTCTTTCCCGCGGTCGGCGCGGCCGGGTAGTCATCGACCGCAACCGGGGGGGTCACGTACCCGGGCTGGGAACGCAGCGTGACCTGAGCCAGCGACGCGGGCGACGAGCCGTCGGTGATGCCGAAGGTGACGACGAGAGGCTGGGCCCCGCTGGGGGCGGTCAACTGGAGGTCGCCGCCGACCAGGCGGGCACCCGCCGGGACGCTGGCGTTGGTCTTCGAGAGCGGCTCGACCGTGACCTTGTCACCGGGCGCGATGATGGCGCTCCCCAGGACGTCCACCAGCACGGTGCTGCCGGGAGCGGCGATCACGTTGTCGGCCACGGCGATCGGCGCCGGCGCCTCGGCTGGCGAGGTGATGGCGATCCGCACGATGGACTGGCCGATGAGAGAGTAGCCGTTCTCCACCTGGTAACCGAGGCTGTCGGTACCGGCACTGAGCGGGTAGGCCTGGTAGGTGATGCTGTCCTGCCCCACCGCCACCACTCGCCCGAGCTGTGGCGCGTTCACGATCCCGGTCACCGCGACAGACTCGCCGTCGGGATCGACCCCGGTGGTGGGGATGGGGATGATGACCGTGCCCCCGGCCACCACGCGGGCGTCGACCTCCGCGGGGACCGGGGCGGCAGCGTGGGCGGCATCGGCCGGCTTCGGGTTGACGGTGAGCACGACCTGACCGGTCGAGCTCTCGCCCGAGGCGTCCTCCACGATGTAGCTGACGGTCACCTGCTCGGCGCTCGCCACCGAGCTGGGTGGGGGCGCCGCGTAGCGCAGGTCCCCGGCGTCGATCGATGCGGCTCCGGAACCGGTCGGGGAGATCGTCACCTGGCCCGGCACCAGGGTCATCGGTTCGCCGGAGGGATCCGTGTCGGCCTGGAGCACGGGAACGTCGGTCTCGTCCCCGGCCTGCACCGTTGCGTACATGGTGGGCGCCACCGGCGGCGTAGGGGGAAGCTGCGGAAGCCAGGTCACGGTCACCTGACCGTCCACCGGGTCGGTGACGCCGTCGGTGACCTGGTACTGGACGATCTGCTGGCCAGATAGCGTCGGAGACGTGGCCACCAACCTGAGCCACTCGCCGTCAACCACCGTCGCCTGGAGACCGGAGGGAGCGATCGCCCCGACCAGTGTGAGCAGGTCTCCGGAGGGGTCGTAGTCCTCTGCCAGGACGTCCACCGTGGTGGGGAGCTGTCCGCGCAGCAACGCCGCCTCCGGCGTGGTCACGGGCTCCTGCGGTGATCCGGCGGGTGCCCGGGCCACGATCAGGATCGGCCCCTCGGCCAGCGGAGCCGACCCAAAGGCGGCCTGGTACGTGAGGGAGTAGACGCCGGTCTGCTGGGCCGTGATGGTCAGCTCGCCGGTCGCCACGTCGGTGCTGACCGTGAGTCCGGTCGGCGCTGCGACCGGCCCGGCCAGGGTCAGCTGGGCATCCGGGTGGAGGGGGTCGGCACCGGGGATGTCGCTGAGCAGTGGGCTGACGACGGCTCCCTCCCCCACCAGCACCTGGGCGGAGTCGGGCAGCGCCGTTGCAGGGTAGGGGGTGGTGTCCCCGCGACCGAGGACNNAGGACCTGGAACTGGAGCTGGCCGGCGACCGGCGCGGACAGCCCGTCGGTGACGTCGTAGGTGACCGTGACCGCGGTGTCGGCGGCGACGACCGGTGCGCTGTAGGTGATCAACCCGCCGCTGGTCCAGCTGACCTGGCCGGCGGGCACCGTTGCGTCCGTCACCGCGAGAGGGTCGGACTCACCGTCCCGCCAGTCTCCCAGGACCTGATAGGCGGCGGTGGCGCCCGAGGCGACCTCATGCACCGAAGAGGTGAAACCCGAGCGCAGGTGCGGCGGCGTCTCGGTGGTCGCAGGCGACACGGTAACGGTGGCCCCGGCTGACTGCCCGCGCGCATCGATGATCGTGTACTGGAAGGTGATGGGGGCGGCGTCACCGGCGGTCAGGGCCACGGCGACCGTCTGCATGTTCGGCGCGATTTGAACGGTGAAGCCGTTCCCGGCCGGCGGCGACACGCTGGCTATCGAGAGCACGCTGCCGTCCGGATCAGAGTCGCCATCCAGGATGTGCAGGACGGAGGTGCGTCCCGCCCGCGCCGAGAGCTGCTCGTCCACCGCCTTGGGCGGCCCCTGGGACGCCGCGTTGGCCTCCGGCGTCTGCGTGGTCGTCTGGTTGAGATGTTGCGAGCTGGAGAGCAGCCGCTGCCAGTCTCCGGCGTTGAGGGCCATGGCCGGCGCGCCATTGACCGACCAGGTCGATCCGTCCGTCAGGTCGTTGAGCAGGATCTGATCGTTGTTCACGCGGAACACCAGGGTGCTGGCTGCGGACCCCGGAAGATCGGCATGGTAGGTGCCGGAGCCGTTGCAGAACCGGGCGTAGACGGCGGGTGCACCCGCCCAGGCCGCATGCACGCACTGGCCGAGGACCACTGGCTGTGCTGGGCTGCCATGCCCTCCGCCGACAATGGTCTGAGCCTTCCCGCCAGCGAGTGGCAGCGCGTACAGCGTTGATGTGGTCGCCACCAACACCGAGGTGGACGCCGGCCCGGCCTGCTGGAGTTCGTCGGGCAATGAACTGCTGGCGTCGGGGATGGTCACGCTCTGGCCGGTCGTCGGGATCAGCACCCGCTCGTGGGCGGCGTCCAGGATGACCGGGGTGCTGCCCACCGCGGTGAGCGCCAGCTGCGATCCGAGGCCCGCGTCGAGGGGGGTCGTCTGAGCCGGACCGAGCGTGCCCGCCTCGTACGGGATGGTGACCAGCTGGTGCGGTGATGCCACGTACACGGTGCCATCCTGGCCCACCGCCACGGCGCTCGCCCCCGCCACCTTCACCAGCGGCGTGCCCGTGGTGGCGAGACCGGACAGTGATGCGTCGGCACCCGATCCGACCACGGCGGCCCAGACCTTCCCCGACGCCGGGTCCAGCACCGCCGCGACCGATCCGCCCAGGGCGACCTGNNAATGCGGCGTCCAACTCGGCAATCGGATAGTCGAACCGGCCGAAGTCCCCCTGGGCATTGTCGGTGACCCAGACCGCCCCGTCATTGGCCGCCACGTGATCGACGGCGAAGCCACTGGCGGTGATCGCCGCGGCGACGACGGTCACCGCAGCCGCGGAGAGGGCGGCCGCCGCGACGATCCTCGATCGCCGGGTCGCGTTGCGTCCGCCGACGGCCAAAGGTCCCTCCTCTCAGTCGGATGCCAGCGTGAGCCCGCAGCAATGCCGGACACCGCTCTGGCCGAGGATCATACGGGCGGACCGTCACCTCGGACAATGGGGAGAGTTCCCCTACCCGACCCTGCCGGGCCGTGTCCGGGCGGTGTCAGTCCAGTCCGCGTCGCCAGCAGGCCCAGGTCCTCCGATCTCACGAGGCGGACAGCTAACGCGTACTCGACCAGGCGCGCCTTGCGATTGGCAGCGAGGCGATCGGGCCCACCGTGGAGGCCGCGAACCCCCTGGCGCTCCAGCTTCTGACAGACGCTGTCCAGCTTGCGGTTCAGCTTGGTGACCGACCACCCCAGGCGGACTGCGGCCTCGGAGGACGAGGGCACCGCCGCCGCTCCATGGACCCCGCTCCGGAGCAGCGGCTCGGCCAGGGCGATGAGCAGGAGTCGCTGCTCGGGCGTGAAGGAGCCGAGCCCGCTGGTGGTCGATCCGCTGGGGGCGTCGTCCCGTGGGACGGTGGCGTAGGGTGCGTCATCGGTGACCACGGAGAACTCGTAGGTCGTGGGCCCGGCCGTGAACCACACCGCGATACGGGGGAAGGCGATGGGGAGCTGAGCTCCCGGCGCGAGCCAGGCCTGAGCCAGGCCATCCTCGTCGGCGAGGGTGGCGGCCAGGCGGGAGCCCACGTTGGCCAGCCACCACAGGCCTTCGGAGCGGCGCACCTGCAGGAAGCGCCGGTGCAGGAAGGGGTTGTCGTCGATGACCAGATCCGCTTCGCGGCCGATGGTGAAGGCTCGATCGGGATCCAGGGCATAGACCTCGCCCAGATACTCGACCCTGGCGACCACCTCGGCTACTCTCCGCAGACCTGGGGGGAGATCGGCGACGACGCGGTGCCAGTCGCCCGCCCGACCTGGACCTGGATGCACACCTGCTGGCCGGCGGCGTCGGCCACCGTCGCGGAGGGTGTGGTGGTGCGCGTCCAATCCCCTCCCACGACCCGCCACTGGAAGTAATCGCCCGCCACCGGGGCGGTATAGGTCCAGGTGAACTGGACCTCGGTCGTGCTGATCCGGGTCGAGGTGATCACCGGGGTTCCCGGGGCGCTGCCCTGGCCCACCAGGGCGTTCTGCGACGACGCCCCGCTTCCGGGGGAGGACCCGTTCGTGCCCGGCGAGGATCCATGGTGGCCTTCCACCACCACGAGCACTGTGGCCAGCACCATCACGAGGACCAGAGCCGCCACTGCCGCAACCACCGTGCGGCGGCGTCCGCTGGGGCGAGCTTCCGGCGGCGCGGCCGGTTCCGCAGCCCGTGTGGGGGCGGCGGGCACGACCTGGCGGCGGATCGTCGCCTGTTCACGCGAAGTCGATGGAGGTGCGATCAGCGGGCTCGGAGAAGAAGCCGGCTGCGGCGATGACGGCGGAGCCCCCCGCCACCTCGGGAGGCTGACCGTCGCACCCTCCGTCTCCTCGGGATGGGGAGCCGGTGCCGCAGGCCCAGGGGCGGACGGCTGGGCGTGCACCACGGTCGGACCGCGGAGGCGGGTCCTCTCCTCGCCCGGATCCGGCTCGGTCGGCTCAACCGCCCGCGCGGCTTCGGCGGTGTCGAGCAGCACAAGTGGAGTCGGATTCCATCGCTGCTCAATCTCCACGGCCTGGAGCGAACGGGCCAGGCTCAGCGCGCTCGAGGGCCGCGCCGCCTGGTCCTTGGCCATCGCCTGGGCGAGGACCCTTTCCAGCGAGGTGGGGACGTCCTCCCGGCCGGTCCGCGGCGGAGGCTGCTCGCGGACCCGTCGCATCATCGCGAGCGACGAGTTGTCCCCGCCGGGGACCTCGAAGGGAGAGTGCCCCACCAGGAGGTGCCACAGGGTGGCCCCCAGCGAGTACACATCGGAGCGCTCGTCGGCCGGGGCGGTGGCGAACAGCACCTCCGGGGGTGCCCACGGCACGGACATCCCGGGGGCATCCCCGGTCATCTCGTCGCCCTTGGTCGTGGCGATGCCGAAGTCGGTGAGGCCCGGCTCGCCGTACTGGCTGGTCAGGATGTTGGCCGGCTTGATGTCGCGGTGGAGGATGCCGGCCCGATGCGCGGTCTCCACGGCGCAGGCGATCCGCACCCCGATCGCCAGCACCTCCGGCACCGACAGTCGCTCGAGCTTTGACCGCAGGGCGAGGTTGCGCTGCGGGTAGTACTTCATGACCAGGTAGGGACGGCCGTCCTCGGTCACGCCGGCTCGGAAGACCTGGACGATGTTGGGATGGTCCGCCAGCTCGGCCATGGTGTTGGCCTCGGCCGTGAAACGGCGTCGGACCTCCTCGGAGAGGCCCTCGGCGAAGAGCACCTTCACCGCGACACGCATCCGGGGCATCGCCTGCTCGTACAGGTGGACATCGGCGTACCCGCCGACGCCGATCTCCTTAATAAAGGTGAGCCCGGGGAGCTCGGGAGGGCCGCCGCTCGGTCGTGGGCTCACGGCGCGACCTCGAATTGGAACGAGACCTCCTCGGCGAGTGAGACCACGGTTCCCGGCTCTATCTGAGCCGGGGCATCCGGTCGCAGCCGCTCCGGCTCGCGCCCGGGCAGGGTGACGAAGGTCCCGTTGGTCGAGCGCAGGTCGGTGACCAGGACGTGCCAGCCGTCCAGACGCACCTCCAGGTGCGTGCGCGAGATGTCCTTGTTGGGACTGGGAACCCTCACCACGTGGGGCCGCTCCCCTCCGACCAGGCGCTCCGAACTCGGGCCGCGGCCCATGAGGACGCTCCGATCCAGCGTGATCACGTCCCCGGTGGACATGCGCAGGACCCCGAGGACGGGGCGGGGAACCGTAACGGGCGTCTGGTCAGGCAGCGCGGCCCGGCACACCCGGCAGATCACGGCGGGCGCCGGGTTGGCGTGGCCGTTGCGGCAGTGGATGGCGTGCACCGTGGGGCCCGGCCGGGATGCGGGAGCCTCGGCGCGGGCACGACGGAGGAGTTCGCGCTGCGCGTCCCGACTGATGGTCATCCCGTCCGCCTCCGCGGCTCCCTCTCCAGACGAGGCAGCCGCCTCCGGGACCCCCGGGGCGATAGGGACGGTGGTCTGCCGTCCGGGCTCCCGCCACGGCACCCGATCGATCAGGCCTCGCCCGGGAGGGGGCGGAGGAGGCACGACCGGAGGCGGCACGACCGCAGATGTGCCACTCCCGACTGGCCCGGTCAGGGGCGGCGAGGCCGGCGCAGGCGGGTGACTGCTGGGGGGAGGAGGTGCAGCCGGCCGTCCTGCTTCGGCGGCCCGGGGCACCTCCTCGTGCTGGTCCCGCACCGCGGCGTCCTCCACGCTGCGCTGCACCGTCAGTCCGAAGAGGTGGTCGTACCCGGGAGGCGATGCCGGGGCGTCTGCCGGAGGGCCCGCGGCGCCCCCACCCTCGGGACGATCTTCAACTCCCGGCTCCTCGTCGATCGGCCGGTACGCTTGGGTGGCCGAGATGGTGGTGGCGACGACGGGGGTTTCGGGGGCGGGCTCCAGCCTCTCCCGAGCGAGCGGTTGCTCCACCACGGGACGGGGAGCGGACCCAGCGCCGAAGCGGAGCAGAAGTCGGGACGCGCGGGCCACACCGGCCGAGAGGGGCAGCTCCCCCTCACCGGACGCCGCGCCGGCGATCAGCTCCACACGCTCGACCCCGGGCTCGCACCGATGCTCGATCCAGGTGCTGGCGCCACCCGCCTCAAGCCGCCTCGCTCCGGGGCCCTCCCCCACCTGCGCAGTGGCGCCGCCGCGGAGGAGCACGATCACGCCGGCATCGGTGACGCCGGCGAGGGCGAAGCTGGGCACTGACCGCAGCCCTCCGCCCGCCAGCGCATCGAGGACCTCCAGATGCCCGGCGTCCCGGCGCTGCAGAGCCCAGAGCTGGTTGATGGCGGGCGACCCCGCCGCCAGGTCGGCCAGCAGCCAGGTGCGCCGCCCGGCAATGGCCACCCAGCCTCCGGGCACGTACGAGGAGCTGACCCCCTCCACGGCTTCGACCGTCATGACAGCGGCCGCCCGGGCCGAGGCGCGGTCTTCTCGTCCGCCACCGACCCCCTGGTCGCGCTCGGACCGTTGACCACGATCACCGTCACGTTGTCCCTCCCTCCCGCAGCGACGGCGCGTTCCACGAGCTTCTCCGCCAGCTCCTGCGGATCCTGGATCTCGGCAGCGGTGGAGGCGATCTCGGCGTCGACCATCTCGTTGGTCAGCCCGTCCGAGCAGATGATGAACCGATCGCCATCCTCGGGGGGAAACATCCAGGAGTCGACCACTGGAGGCGGTTCGGTCCCCACCGAGCGGGTCACGATGTTGCGCCGGCCGTACCCACGGGCCTCCTCACGGGTCAGCCTGCCGGCCGTCACCAGCTCCTCGACCTCGGAATGATCAATGGTGACTTGGCGCAGCTCCCCACCCTGGAGGCGGTACACCCGGCAGTCGCCGACGTTGATCGCCATCCAGTGCTCCGCTCCGGCGGCCATCACAATCAGGAGGCCGGCGAGGGTGGTGCCCATGCCGGCCTTGGCGCCATCCTCCTGGGCCGCCGCCAGGATCGCCGCGTTGGCACGGCCCACGGCGGCCATCGCTTCCGTCGCGCTCAGCCGGTCCGTCCCGGCCAACTCCTCGAACTGAGCCACGGCGATCCGGCTGGCGACGTCACCGGCGGCGTGGCCCCCCATCCCATCGGCCACCACAAACACCGGGGGCTGGGCCAGGAGACTGTCCTCGTTGACCTTGCGAACCTTGCCACGGTCCGATGCCGCTCCCCAATCCGTTGCCAACACCTCAGTACCTCCGAGCCGCGGCGGGAGCCGGGGTGAAGGAGCCCACCGACGGGGAGACATCGGGCGGAGACTGGTCAAACGGTTCGGGCGTCACGAGAGACAAGAGGATACGCCGTCCACGGGACGGTCAATGGTGCCCGGCGCCGNNGGCGGTACGGTGCGGCTGCCGCGGTCCGGCGCACGTCGCCTCTTCGGTCCGGGCAATGTGGAGGTCTCACGAACATGGCGTGGAAACGGTGGGCGCGAGCCGCAGGGACGGCGGTCGTCGCTTCGAGCACGCTCGTCCTGGCAGGGTGCGGTGGCCTGAGTGCCAGTTCCACCTGCACGGACTACCTGAATGCGGCATCCACGGATCAGAGCGCCGTCTTGTCGAGTCTGGCCGTGCAGTACCACCAACCCGAGCTGGCCACCATCCTGGGCACCGAGGAGGTGAGCTACACGTGCGCGGAGTACCCCAGCTGGACCTTGGGGCACGTCGCCCAGGACTTCGGCGGGTAGAGGAGAAACGCGGCGCTGGTGGTGGAGCTGGCGGGGCCCTGAGCGACGGTGCCTTCCGCCGTGGCCGTGGACAGCCGGCCCAAGACCGGCACCAGGACGGCTTCCCTTGCCGCGCCGCCAGGCCCGGCGGTACAGTGCCCGGGTCTCAGCCTGCCTCATTCGGAGCAACCCCGAGGCCGCGCTCCTGCCTTGAGATGGAGGCCCACGTGTATTGCGACAGTTGCGGGAAGCCCCTGCGTCACCAGGCTCAATTCTGCTCGAGCTGCGGTGTCGCGGTTGATCCCCGCTTCGACCCGGAGTTCGACACAGCGGATGCGGCTCCGTCGGCGCCGGATGGTGCCGATGAGCAGGACGAGCCGCACTGGGGCCCGAGCCTACCGCGCGTTCATTGGCCGGAATGGAGTCCTCGACGGATACGCGATCCCGAGAACGCCGACCTGGGCGAGGTCACCGTCGATGTGGATCGTGTCGTCTGGGCGTGGCGCTGCGACGGTTGCGGCTCCTCGAGCAACGATGCGCAGGACTTCGAGCGCATCCATGGCGATCCGCTCCATCGACGCTGCCCGTGCGGGGAGACCGTGGAGCGTACCCCGGCCGTCTTCTGCGGCAGCTGCGACACCCTGATCCTCCTGCGGAACACAGACCCCGATATCGACTGATACCGACCGCGGTGCACGCTGGCCTCTGCCGATGAGCTGGGACGGTTACACCATCTGCTCCGTTCTGAGCGGAGCCCTGCTGATCCTTGTTTGCCCTGCTGCTGGGGCAGTCGGTCCGTGACCGGTTCTGGGCGGTCGTGGTGGGCGCCTTCTTCGTCATCTACGGTGTCTACGTCGCCAACCAGACGAGCGGTACTCAACTCCTCCCGGTGTGAATCTTCGTCCTCCCCTTCGCCGTGCCGGTTTCCTCCTGTACGCCCTGGTGACCACCGCCCGGAAGAGGAGCGCGCGCGTTGGCGGTACCGGGCCCTCTCCGACCGTCTCTTCCCGGCCGCTGAGGGCGGCTGCACCTCGGCCTTTCCGACGTGGGCCGACGAGCAGCGGGCCTCGATGACCACGTCGGGAGGCGCGAGAGCTCGGCGTTGGCTGGCCGGAGCGGTGGTGGCTGCAGCCGTTCTCTCGGGCCCCAGGCACGGTTCTGTCCCGCGTGCGGTAGCTGCACCGAATAGACAGCGGTTAGTCCCATCCCGCCCGCCACCGAGAGTTGGTCCACCGGGTCTTCCGCCGCCGGGGAGAGCTCCCCATTGCTCAACGATCATCCCAGCAGTACAGTGCCGGCAGTCCGGTGATGGGCGTCCGATCCGCAGGCCCGAGTGACAGTACAAGAGAGGGGCACCGACCAGCATGAGCACCTGGGGCCGAAAGCCTCAACGATCCCGATGGCAGGCGACCGGCACCCGCCATCAGATCTTCCCGCCGCCGCAGGAGGCCCTTGAGGCGAGTGGAGCGCGATTCGGTGTTGGCCCCGAGGGTGTCAACCGAGCCCAAACCGGCAGGGGCAGTCCGACCGCGGGTGGGAAGATGCGCCGAGGAGGAGGAGATGTACTGCGATCAGTGCGGTCAACCGCTGTCTGACCAGTCGACGCGCTGCCCCGCATGTGACACCGCGGACCCGGCCATTAGCCCACCCCTGCGATTCCCCACGCCCACCTCGGCCCTGGTCGCCGACCCGTACCAACCACTCCCGGGCCTGGCGCCGCTGATGCCTGTTGACGATCCGGGTTTCCAGCCAGAAGAGCGATCTGGCCTGTCGCCATCGCAGATACGGGGGTTGCGGCGGCTCACCTCCCTGGGACTCGCTGATCCCTGCCGCGTGCTGCTCACCGGCGACGGCAATGCGCCGGAGGCCACGATGGTCGTCGCCATGCTGGCCCGCGCTGCGGACGATCGCAGGTTCCGCACCGAGCTCGTGAGCGCCATCGCCACGCGGGATTTCGGCAGCGTTCTGCGGCACCTTGAGTCCGACGATCGGCCAAATCCGGCTGCGGTACCCGCTGATCCGGCGCTGCAACAGGGCGCTCAGATCGATCACGCCGAGGCTCAGGCTGACGCGGAAAGCGTCCAGGAGGACGTCCCGCCGCGCCTCTGCGACGCCTGTGGCAGCACGCTCATCCCCGACGCCCGGTTCTGCGAGGCGTGCGGTCGTTCCCTGCCGTCTCCCCTTCCCGCATCGCAACCCAGCGCGACCGGGGCTCCGGTGAGGGCCGCTGTGGCCCTGACGAGTGCGCGTGAGCCTCTTTCGGCCGCGGCCCGTACGCCCAACTCCCGGAGCTGTCCCAATGCCGAGTGCCAGGCGTATCGTGCGCCGACCTCGGACGGATTCTGCGCGAACTGTGGAACCGCCACGGTGGACGCGCCCATCACCGCCGGCGCCCTGACGGCAACGGCAGCAGCACGGAGCGGTTTCCCACCCAACGTGGCGTATCCAAGTCCGCGCCCGGCTGGAGCACCGCTGCGACGTCCCAGGTATAGCAATGCCCGCCGCATCTCCTATTCGTGCCTGTGGGCCTTCTACACCGTGGTCTTCGTCATTGGCTTCTTTGCCGCCGCCGCGCAAGGCGATGCCGGCGGCGCGCTGGTCTCCCTGGCGATCGCCGCCGCGACGGGGACCTACGTCTGGCGAATCTGGACGTATCGGTCGAAGCATCTTTGGATGGTCATCTTCTTCTAGAAGGGGGCGGAGCGCAGGCTTTGACACCACGGACGGAACCCACCGAGCGCGACCCGCTGAGGTCAGATGCTCGAAGGATGAGCCGAGCCTCCCTCTCGCCCGCGCGGCCATCCCGACTGCTGGGCCACTCATGACTCAGTGGGACGGGTACACCGTCTTCTCCGTTTTGAGCGGAGTTGCGCTCGTCATTATGGCGCTGATCCCAACGGTGGTCCCCCGGACGCGCGACCGCTTCTGGCTGTTCCTTGGCGGAGCAGGGCTAGCCATCTATGGGTTCTATGTTGCGAACCAGACGTCAGGCATCTACTTCTTCTCGGTGTGGATCTTCGTCATTCCGTTCGTGGCGGTGGGCTACGTGATCCTCTCGGCCATGGAGAGGCGCTCGCGAGCTGCAGGCGGCGCCACAGCAGCGCCGCGTTCGAGCGATTATCCGGCGTCCGTACCACCAAAGCGACAGGTTCAGCGCGCGCCAGCCGGTCGGACGCAGCCGCCACCGGTTTCGCGCGCCACCACTCCCCCTGCGACTCGTGGCATCGGCTCCGTCGGGAGGGACCACGACCCCCTTTCCTGCCGGGGGTGCGGCAGGTCGTTACGACCTCAGGCGCGCTTCTGCCCGCAATGCGGTGTGCGCGCAGTTCACTACCCGGCGGGGGATCCCCGTTGACAGGAGAGGAGATGTACTGCGATTCGTGTGGGCAGCCGCTGGCTGAGACACCCAACAGGATGCGACAAGGAGATGTTCGATGATGACCAGAACCCTCGCTGTGCTCGCAACGGCTAGCATGGCCATGGCAGTGAGTGGCTGCGGGAGTGGTGACGCGAGGGCGTATGACATCTCGCCGATCTTCCCGCTCTCCTCAGATAAGTGCGCGAAATACGATGGCGTCCAGCAGGGATCGGGTATCTATGCAACCTGCATGGTTACCTTGGCCGAGTGCCAGAGAGCCGCCGCCGATTGGAGAGCGGCAATGGAGAGCTCCGACGTCCCCGATGCAATCGAGTTCAGTTGCCAGTGAATGCAGCGAGGGGTGTGGCTCGGGCCACGATGTCACCAGTGTTGGGCGGCGGGCGGCGGTTGTCCCGGGCTCCGTGGAGTGTTCTGGTAGGGATTCCGGAGCAGGAAGCGAGTACAAGCCAATTCAGCCGTGACTCATACGCCGCGCTCAGCGCCAATCGCACTCGTAACGCTGCCCAGTGCCAGATACTGGCTGAACAGCCCAGCGGTTTGGGACTCTCGTCGCGACCTGCCCGCGCAACCCAGACTCCTGCGCGCAACAGCGCGCCTGGGGTCATCAACTCGCCCGTGATACCGCTGGCCGACCTGCTCGTAGTGCCCCCCGAGGGCCGCCTCGGCCCTGGTCAGGCAGCGCTCGATGACAGCGAACTCAGGGTAGCCCGGCGCCCACATCACCCACCGGGACGAGGTACGATCCCGGCGATGCGGTATACCTGTCAGGTCTGCGGCGCCAAGCCGGCAACCGTGATCACAAGCCGCCACCACGTCGGCATGATCGTCCGCAGGCGAAGCCCGACGACGTCGGGCCTGCGGTGCGTTGACCGCACCCGCCGCCAGCTCACCGCCGACCTGGCCTCGACCTTGTTGCTGGGCTGGTGGGGGGCGATCTCCCTCTTCATCAACGGGCTGTTCATCGTGCCCAGCCAGGGCCCCAAGCCCGCGCCACTGATTAGCCGGAGGCATTCCTGATGCCGTTTAACATCATCACAATCCGGGAAGCGGAGGATCAGGGCCCGGATGACCTGTACCCGATCGTGGGGGACGAGCATCTCATCCGGCTCGACCCCGAGGAACTACCGGCGCAGCGCTACACGGCCAAGGCCATCATCGCCAAAGAATGGACGGGGCGCCGCATGCTCTCCATCGGCCGGGTTGAGGACAGCCACATCGAGATGTACGTAACCGACTGCCGGATGGCGGTCGCCTCCGAGAAGTTCCTCAAAGGCGGTACTTGGATCGGTTTCGGCGCCGGCGGAATCGCCGTGGCGATGACCGCCACCGCAGTGAGCAAGATCAGGGCCCGGGTTCGCCGTCGGGGCAAAATGCTGGTCGGCCAGGTGCGCTACCCCTGGCTGAAGCAGATCGGCTTTCGCCCCCGGCGAGCCCTGCGCAACGACGGCCAGGTTCGCTTCATCATCGAGGATGGCACCCAGGCTAGTCGGCGCACCGTCGTTCTCGACGTCGGGCTGACCAGCAACTACGATCCCCGCGAGGTCGCTACCAGGATCCTGCGGCGCGCCGTGCAGTACCGGCTCGCCCACGATGTCGGGACTGCATCCTCGGAGGTCCAGGCGGCCTTCATGGCCCTCAGTGACCCCCCGCATCTCGACGACCCTCTACCGGGCAGGTTCGCTCTGTACACGTTGCCGACGTACCTCCCCGTCGGCAGTGACACGGTGCTGAACAGCCCGGCAATGGCCGAGAAAGCGGCGCCGATCGAGTGATCCGCTTACCAGCGCCACGTACATCGGGAGTCTGACCGTCCCGGGGGACGCCGGGCCGGGGCCGAGTTGGAGGGACCTACCAGCCGCTCCGGCACCGAGGCCAAGGCCGCTGGGATCGAGCTCCAGGGTGGAGGCGGTGAAGGTGGTCATCGAGAGGGATTCTGAACTTCGCCTCCCTCAAGGACCTGGCGATTACGAACGGCCGTATTGCCGTCCATCTGAGCAGATCAGCCCTACACTCTGCGCCGTCATGTCCTCGCGAGACGGCGGCCGTCCTCCCGCACCGCGTGGCGCTCCTCACCCGGGCCACCGACGGCATCCGCGGCGCCCCCTTCACCCATGCCGACTACAGCTGGCTGGTCGAGGACCAGGAGCACGTGCGCAGCGTTGCCGTCGACACCCTGAGCCAGCTCGCCGAGCTCCACGCCGCCGCCGGCGACCTTGACAAGGCCATCGTGACCGTCGAGCAGGCGCTCACCCTCGACCCCGACCCGATCGAGGACCTCTTCCGCCAGCAGATGCTCTGGCAGCACCGGCTCGGACGCCCCCAGGAGGCACGCGACGTGTACCGGCAGCTCGTCCGTCAGCTCTCCGACCGCTGCGACCGCACCCCCAGCGAGGAGACCACAGCACTCCTCGAGTCCCTCGGGGGTGAGCCCAGGGTGGTAGTCCAGTGAGGTGAGGGGACGGGGGGCCGCCACGTCCGACCCCGGAGGTTCAGCGTGGCTGTCGCTCGATCCTCTGAATTAGCTAGTCACTGGGGTGTCAGCGCAACACGTCGAATTCCCCCCGCGTAGGCGTGGGGATCGGCGTACCCTTCGGCGTGGTTCGCATCTCTGGCTCCGTCTCAGTCATGGATAGGGGCAGCGTGGCCAACCATCACAAACGGCCGAAGCCACCCGATGGACACTCCATAGACCTCAAGGTGTGGCGGGCAGAGGCTCATCAGAAGGCTCTGCACGATGAGTTTGCCCTTATCGAGAAAATCGGGCTGGTCCGCTTCGAGACCAAAATCGAACGAGAAGGCCTTGATCACTCCTTCTACCCGATGGAGACACCGGGCATCCCAGACTCGTTCCTCGCGAAACTCGGTGACTGCCTCCATAACCTTAGGAGTGCGCTCGATCACTTGGCCTACAACTTGGTTCGGGTGAGTGGAACCAACCCAGACAACCAAGTCACCTTCCCCGTCTGCCCCAACGAATTCCGGATTGACAAGTGCACGGGTGCCGAGGAGCCAGCCCTCAAGATCGCCGTGCGGCCAGACATCCGGGAGTGGATCGACTCCGTACAACCGTACAAGGGAACGGACACGGGTAGGCGGCTCTTGACCCTGCACGATTTGGACGTTATCGACAAGCATCGAAGCCAGATCGTGGCTGTGTTTGCGGCCACCGGCACGCGCCCGGCCGGCCTCGAAACTTGACCCACTACCAGCCCGTAGACTTGCTAGCACCGACCTACTAGCCTGTCGTATGCTGCCCCGATGGCAACAGCCGGTCCCATCCAGGTCCGCATCCGGGCCACGCGCCTGGCCGAGTGGCGGCGGGCGCAGGGGCTGACCCAGCGCGAGCTGGCCCGTCGCCTGGCCGTCAGTCAGAACTACATCCCGGCCCTGGAGGGTGGCTCGCGTGACCCCGGGCCCACAATGCGCGGGCGGCTGATGGAGAACCTCGGGGTCGGATTCTTCGACCTCTTCGAGGTGGTCCTCGTCGGCGTCGCTGGCGAAGAGTTCCACCTTCAGCCCTCGACGCCGCCGACCGCACCTTCGGCGCCCTCACGCCGATGAAGCACCCCGGGCACTCACTTGTCCCCGGTTCGATTGCTTCTCCTGCGATGCAAACGTCAGTCCGGGGGATGCAAACGGTTAACCGGCCGGAGACAGCTGCATCTATCAAACCCCGTGGGCCATCTGTTTAGATAGCCGGGGACAAGGGAGGAGGACGAAGTGCACCTAGGCAGACGATGGCGCGCACCATTTGCCGCGTTTGCGCCTCCGTGTAGGGTTCGTGTCGGATTCCCGTACGAATCATGTAGGTCTTACGCGGCACATGCCGCAATCGCTTGCGACAGGGCGGGCAGGCATGGCAGGATGCGTCGGAGCCGGGCTACAGGGGTCCGGGGGAGCAAGGGAGGAGCCTCGTGAAGCACGCTCGGGGCTGGGCGGCTCCGCAACCCCATCGCTCGGTGCGGCGTCGTCAAGTTCCCCAGCTCCTCGCGCTGCTGTCTGCCGCCGCGGCCCTCGGCCTGGCAGGCTGCGGCTCCTCGGCGCGCGCCCTGCCAACGTTGCGACCCACGAGCAGCCCCACGCCCACCGCGTCGGTGAGCGCCTCTCCCACGCCCGATGTGAGCGACGCTGCCGTAATCGCGGCCTACGACGCTT
>PLTL01000393.1 GCA_003164475.1 Candidatus Dormiibacterota bacterium
GGAGCCACTGGCGCAACCGGTTCCGCAGCCCCAGCTCCAGCTCCGCCCAGCCGGCCTGGCGCGTGTCGAGCACGGTGGCGTTGATCCCGCCTCCGCCAGCTGCGATTTCCGCGTAGCTGGCCCCGCGGGTCCTGGCGGCGATCTCGGCCAGCCGGGGGTGGGCGTAGAGGGGATGGGTATGGCTGTCGATCAGGCCCGGGGTGAGGAGAGCGCCACGGCAGTCGTACACGAGGACCTCCCCAGCCGGCGTCAGCGAACCGCTGGGCCCGACCTTGGCAATCAGTCCGTCCTCGATCAGCACCGCCATCCCCTGCCCGGGTGGCGCCCCGGGGGTGATCAGCCGTCCCACCCGCTCGAGCAGAAGCCTCACGGGGGCCCTTCCGCCAGCGCCGCACGCCAGCGCGGCTCCAGTCCCTCCAGGGAGGTGGTGAGCCGCTCGGCGACGCTCCCGAGACGGAGGTGGTGGCCGTCCCTCACCACCTCCTCGCCCCCCACCACCACCGAGCGCACTTCACTGGCGCTGGCGCCGAACACCACCCGCTGGACCAGGTCAGCGAGGCTCGCTCCAGCCAGCCGAGGGCTGTCGAGGTCGAGCGAGATGAAGTCCGCGAGGAGTCCCGGACGCAGCGCCCCAGCCTCCCAGCCGAGCGCCGCCGCTCCCTGGCTGGTGGCGGCGGCAAGCAGGGCTTCGGCGCTGAGCCGACCGCGCCGGCCGCTGACCAGCCGCAGGTCCAGCTCCACCGCCCTCGCCTCCTCGAAGAGGTCCACCACGGCGTTGCTGTCGCTCCCCAGGCAGAGCTGGCTGCCGGCATCCGCGAGCTCATCGGCGGGGCAGACCCCATCCCCCAGATCACGCTCGGTGGTGGGGCAGACGCAGACTCTGGTCTCCGAGGCCCCCAGCCGCGAGATGTCCTCCGGGGTCAGATGGATGGCGTGAACCGCGGTGGCGTCGGGCGAGAGTGCTCCGCAGGAGTCGAGGAGCTGGGTCGGGGTCTGCCCGGTCGCCTCGAGGCAGGCGCGGTTCTCGGCGGGCTGCTCTGACAGGTGGAAGTGGAGCGGGGCGTGACGGTCCGCGGCCCAGGCGGTCACCAGTCGCATCGCCTCCGGCTCCACCGCCCGGACGCTGTGGATGGCGGCCCCGAGCCTCACCCAGGGGTGCTCCGGGAGCTGCCCAGCCCGCCTGGCCCAGCCGGCGGCATCCAGGTCGGAGAAGCGCCGGGCGGCGCCCTCCAGCGGGGACGAGTCCAACTCCGCGCGAAGGTAACAGGTGTCGAGGAGGGTCAGCCGGATCCCGGCCTCCTCGGCCGCCGCCGCCAGTGCCTCCTCCATCGCCAGCCCTACATAGGGCTGTCCCTGAGGCTGGTGGTGAAGGTAGTGGAACTCCCCCACCACGGTCATCCCCGCCAGGGCCATCTCGCCCATGGCCGCCCGGCTCAATTCGAAGTACTGCTCCGGGCTGAGCAGACCCGCCAGCGCGTACATTCGGTCCCGCCAGCCCCAGAAGTCAGCGCCGCCCCGGCGTGGCTCCTCGGTCCGGCCCCGCAGCGCTCGCTGGAAGCTGTGGGAGTGCACATTGGCGAGGCCGGGCAGGGTCAGCCCGGGCAGGACCTTGGTTCCGGCGGGGGCGGATGCCTCCCCCAACGGCTCCACCCGCCGCAGCCTTCCTTCCCTCTCCTCCAGCAGCAACCGCCGCTCCAGCCGCTCGCCGGTCCAGGCCAGCTCCGCCAGCCAGCTGGGCATCAGCCCTCCAGCATGGGGATCCGCACCCCGCGCTCGCGGGCCGTGTCCAGAGCGATGTCGTAACCCGCGTCGGCGTGACGCATCACCCCGGTGCCGGGATCGTTGAGCAGGCATCGGGCCAGCTTCTCGGCGGCCAGATCGGTGCCGTCGGCGAGGGCCACCAGCCCGGAGTGGATCGAGCGGCCGATCCCCACGCCACCGCCGTGGTGGACCGAGACCCAGGTCGCCCCGCTGGAGGTGTTGAGCAGCGCGTTGAGGATGGGCCAGTCGGCGATGGCGTCGCTGCCATCCCGCATCGCCTCCGTCTCGCGGTACGGCGAGGCGACCGAGCCCGCGTCCAGGTGGTCCCGTCCGATCACGATCGGTGCCTTCAGGTCGCCCTTGGCGACCATGCGGTTGAAGCGCAGCCCCAACCGGTCCCGCTCCCCGTAGCCGAGCCAGCAGATCCGGGCGGGAAGGCCCTGGAAGGCCACCCGCTCACCGGCCATCCTGATCCAGCGGGCCCGCGCCTCGTCCTCGGGGAACTCCTCCAGCACCGCCCGGTCGGTGGCCGCAATGTCGGCCGGGTCGCCACTGAGCGCGACCCAGCGGAAGGGGCCCTTGCCCTCGCTGAAGAGCGGGCGGATGTAGGCGGGCACGAAGCCCGGATAGCTGAAGGCTCGCTGGAAGCCCCCCAGCTCGGCTTCGGCCCGGAGGCTGTTGCCGTAGTCGAAGACCTCGGCCCCCCGGTCCTGCAACTGCACCAACGCGGCCACGTGCTGGGCCATGTCGTGGCGGCTGCGGCGAACGTAATCCTCCGGGTCCTCCAGGCGGAGGTCGGCCGCCTCGGGCAGCGTGAGCCCGACCGGCACGTACATGAGGGGGTCGTGGGCGGGGGTCTGGTCGGTGGCGATGTCGATCCTGAAATCGCGCTTCACGATCTCAGGAACCAGCTCCGCCGCATTCCCCAGCACCCCGATGGAGAGGGCCCGGCGCTGGTGCCGTGCCGACTCCGCCTGGGCCAGCGCCTGGTCGAGGTCGGGCGCCCAGCTGTCCAGGTATCGGTGGTCCAGGCGGCGCTGGATCCGGGCCGGGTCTATCTCGATGCAGAGCGCCACCCCCCCGTTCATGGTGACTGCCAGAGGCTGGGCCCCTCCCATGCCCCCCAGCCCGGCCGTGACCGAGACGGTGCCCGCCAAAGAGCCCCCGAACCGCTTCTCGGCGATGGCGGAGAAGGTCTCGTAGGTTCCCTGGAGGATCCCCTGGGTCCCGATGTAGATCCAGGACCCGGCGGTCATCTGCCCGTACATGGTCAGACCCGCCTGCTCGAGGCGGCGGAACTCGTCCTGAGTTGCCCAGTGGGGAACCAGGAGGGCGTTGGCGATCAGTACCCGGGGGGCCCACTCGTGGGTCCTGAAGACCCCCACAGGCTTGCCGGACTGGACCAGGAGGGTCTCGTCCGCCTTCAGCCCCCGGAGGGTGCGGACGATGGCGTCGAAGGCATCCCAGGAGCGGGCTGCCCGGCCGGAGCCACCGTAGACCACCAGCTCGTCGGGGTTCTCGGCGACATCCGGGTCGAGATTGTTCATGAGCATCCGCATGGCTGCCTCTTGAGGCCAGCCCTTGCAGCTGATTTCAGTCCCGCGCGGGGCCCGGACCGGACGAGGCCCGCTCACGGGATCGGTCCCAGCACCGACTCGGCGCGGCGGAGCACGTCACCTGTCCTCACCGCGCTGGCCACCGCCTCCAGCTCCGGCGCCAGGAACCGGTCCGGGCCGACACCGCCTCCGAGCTCACGCACGAGCTCGGCCACCGCAGCGTCCACCGGGGACGGCTGCAGGGGCGCTCGCAACTCGATGGCGCGGGCGGCGGCCAGCAGCTCGACGGCCAGAACGCGCGCGAGGTTGGTCAGCACCTGGCGCAGCTTTCGAGCCGCCCCCCAACCCATTGAGACATGGTCCTCCTGCATCCCCGACGTGGGGATCGAGTCCACGCTGGCAGGCTGGGCGAGGCGTCGGTTCTCGGCCACGATCGAGGCGGCGGTGTACTGGGCGATCATCAGCCCGGAGTTGACCCCGGCCTCGGAGGCGAGAAACGGGGGCAGCCCGGCCGAGCGGGCTGGGTCCAGTATCCGGTCCAGCCGGCGCTCGGAGATTGCCCCCACCTCGGCGGCCGCGATGGCCAGGAAGTCGGCGGCGAAGGCGAGCGGCTCGCCGTGAAAGTTGCCGGTCGACTCGAGTCGGCCGTCGGGGAGCACCACCGGGTTGTCGACGGCGGACTGGAGTTCGCGCTCGGCGACCTGTCGGGCGAAGGTGACGGTGTCACGGGCGGCCCCATGCACCTGGGGTGCGCAGCGGGTGGAGTAGGCGTCCTGGACCAGGTGGGGGGAGTCACGATGGGAGGCCAGGATCGGAGACCCGGAGAGGAGCGACCGGAGGTTGGCGGCGCTCTGGACCTGCCCCGGGTGAGGCCGGATGGTATGCAGTTCAGCGGCGAATGGCCGATCGGTCCCCAGCAGTCCCTCGGTTGAGACGGCGGCCGCCAGGTCCGCCGTCGGCAGCAGCACCATCAGGTCGGCGAGGGCCAGGACCAGCATCCCCAGCATTCCGTCGGTGCCGTTGATGAGACTGAGCCCCTCCTTGACCTCCAGGCGCAGGGGTCGCAGCCCGGCCTCCTTGAGCGCCTCCGCACCGGGCACGACCCGACCGTCGGGAAGCTCTGCCTGACCTTCTCCCAAGAGCACCAGGGACATGTGGGCGAGAGGCGCGAGATCGCCACTCGCCCCCACCGAGCCGAACTCGGGAACCACCGGCGTGATGCCAGAGTTGAGGAGGTCGGCGAGCCCGCCTGCGATCTCTGGCCGGTTCCCCGAGAGGCCCATGCAAAGGCTGCGGACCCGCAGGAACATCATCGCCCGAACCACCTCGGTCTCCACGGCTGATCCCATCCCCGCCGCGTGGGAGCGGATCAGCGCGTGTTGGAGCTCAGACCTCCGGCCCGGTTCGATCCGGGTGCTGGCGAGGAGGCCGAAGCCGGTGGAGACGCCGTACACGGCGTCCGGGCTCTCGCCGGCCCGGTCGACCAGGACCCGGGCCCGGCCCATGGCCTCCCGAGCCTCCTCGGCGATCTCGGTTCTGGCCCCCATCCGAGCCACCGAGACCACCTCGCCGGCAGAGACTCCGAAGGTGCCGACCACCACCGTCCGGGCTGAGGGGGTCATCGCCACCTGATCTCCTCCGGGCGCGGCCACGCCTGCGCAAACGCCTCGCGGCTCACGCCGGAGCCTGCCGCAAACCGGAAGCCCGAGTCGAGCCGCAGACGACGGGAACGGCGAGGATGCAGTCGTAGACCCGGGCGACGCCGCCCACCAGGTGGCAAACGGTCGCGGTGATCACCGTCCTGGGGACGAGGACAAACACAGGGAAGAGCGCTGGGTAGGGGAGGCTCGTGGCGACGTTCCTGGTGGTGGCGATGGTGACCACGGTAGCCATCATGGCCACCAAGGTGGTAGCGACAACGTCGGCCTTGGGCGCACGGCTCGCCGCCCCGGCCCCGCTCGCCTTCCCGCGGGTTCAAGCGGAGCCTGTCGGCTGGTGCGAGCGGCCGCAGGAGGCCCTCGACCAGGTTCATCTCCCCAGTCTCTCCAGGATGGCGGCCTCGGCGGTGCCCCGCTCGCTCCAGGGCACCGGGCCGTCCGCCCCGATGATGCTGGCCTCGTGGCCCTTGCCGGCCAGCAAGACGGTGTCGCCCAGCGCCGCCCCCGAGATCGCGAGCCGGATCGCGGCCGCCCGGTCCGGCTCGCGGCGGAGGTTCTCGCCCGGTCTTCCCCCGGCCGCAACGGCCGCCTCGAAGATCTCCCCGACGCTCTGCTCGGGGTCCTCACCGCGGGGATCCTCGCTGGTGACCACCGTCAGGTCGGCGAGCTGGACTGCGATTCGGCCCATCTCGGCCCGCTTGGCGATGTCCCGCTCGCCGGCGCTGCCGAAGACGACCCATAGCCGCCCGGCGGTGGCCGCTCTTAGCTCATGCAGGGCGACGGTCAAGGCTGCCGGGGTGTGGGCGTAGTCGACGATGACCTGGAACGGCTGGCCCAGCTCCACCGATTCCATCCGGCCCGGGACCGCTTTCAGGCTCCCCAGCCCCGCCACCAGCTCCTCCAGGGGCTGCTCGAGGAGCAACCCCGCACCCAAGGCGGCCAGCGCGTTGCCCACATTCCAGCGTCCCGGGATCTCCAGCGCCACTTCAGTCCTGCCGGCGGGGGTCGTGGCAGTGAAGGTGAGGCCCGGATCTGAGCGCCGAACCGACTCGGCCCGAAGCTCGGCCTCCTTGGCGCCGCTGGCGCTGTAGCTGAGGCGGCGCCGGCCCGCCCTGGGCAGCAGCAGGGGATAGGCGCGGGAGTCGTCCCGGTTGAGGACGGCGAAGCCACCCGCAGCGACGGATCGCTCCAGGAGCCGAGATTTGGCTTCGAAGTAGGCCTCCCAGGTGCCGTGAAAGTCGAGGTGCTCGTGCGTGATGTTGGTGTAGACCGCCCCGGCGAAGCGGATCCCGTCCAACCGGCCCAGCGCGAGTCCGTGGGAGGTGGCCTCGACCACGATCGCCCGGCAGCCCCGGTCGACCATCCGCCGCAGCCAACCCTGCAGCTCCGGCGACTCCAGGGTCGTCTGTCGCGACCGGTTGGGCTCGACCTCGCGGCCAATCCGGAAGTCCACCGTGCTCAGGCTGCCGACAGTCCCCAGGGAGATGCTGAGCGCGGAGTGGAGGAGGGTGGCGGTGGTGGTCTTGCCGTCAGTGCCGGTGACTCCCACCACTGGGACCGCGGAGGACGGGTGGCCGAAGTAGGTGGCAGCCAAGACCGCCAGCGCCGCGCGCGAGTCGGGGACCAGAACCAGGCGGCTCCGATCGACGCCTTCCGGCGGCTTCTCCGCCACCGCCACCAGTGCCCCCCTGGCGAGTGACTCGGCCACGAAACGGTGCCCGTCGCGGTGCTGGCCACGGATCGCCACAAATACCGAACCCGGCCCGCTCTTCCGGGAGTCATAGGTGATCCCGGTGACCTCGGTCTGCCCCAGGCCCTTGGGGGCTGGGATCCCAAGCGCCTCCGCCAGTGAGGACCAGCGCATCCCCGAAGCCTAGCCGCCGTCGCGGCGCCGCCGCTGCCCGACAATACTCGCGGATGGAAGTCATGGAACTGGCGGCCCCTGGAGCGGCTGCGAGCCGGCCGCTGCGCGCAGCGTCCCGGCCCGACCCCAAACCAGGCCCCGGCGAGGTTCGGCTGAAGGTGGAGGCCTGCGCGGTCTGCCGCACCGACCTCCAGATCAGCTCGGGGGACCTCAGGGCGAAGTTGCTCCCGATCGTGCCCGGGCACCAGATCGTGGGCCGGGTACTGGAAGTTGGAGAGGGGGTCTCCGCAGAGCTGATCGGCAGGCGGCTGGGGGTCGGCTGGCTGGCTTCCACCTGCGGCGGATGCGACCTCTGCCTCAGCGGCCGGGAGAACCTCTGTCGGAGCGCGACCTTCACCGGCTGGGACCGCGACGGCGGCTTCGCCACCCAGGTCGTGGTGAGGGCGGACTATGCGCAGCCACTGGCCGAGACCGGGAATCCGGTGGAGCTGGCACCCCTGATCTGCGGGGGGATCATCGGCTACCGGGCCTTCAGGCTGACCGGACTCGGCCGGGGGGACCGGCTCGGCCTCTATGGGTTCGGCGCCTCCGCCCTGCTGGTGGCCCAGTTGGCGCTCCGACAGGGCTGCCAGCTGTTCGTGGTGACTCGAGGCCTCGCTGCCCGTGAGCGGGCAAGGGAGCTGGGGGCTGAATGGGTCGGCGAGCCGGGTCAGACCCCGCCCCGGCCTCTCCAGGGTGCCATCACCTTCGCCCCTGCCGGAGCGGTGGTGGTGGAGGCCCTAAGCGCGCTCGACCGGGGCGGGACCTGCGTCGTCAACGCGATCCACCTCGACCGGATCCCGGAGTTCTCGTACGACCGTCTCTATTGGGAGCGCAGGCTGGTCAGTGTGGCCAACTTCACGCGCCAGGACAGCGCGGAGTTCCTCCAGCTCGCCCAGCGGATCCCCATCCGCACCCTGGTCGAGACCTTCCCGCTCGCCGAGGCCAACGCCGCCTTGGTCGAGCTTGAAGGGGATCGCATCCAGGGGGCCGCGGTTCTGGTTCCCTAGATCACGAAGCCTGGGAAGAGAACTCGGACTGGAGCCGGAGGACCGCCTCCCGAGCCGCAACGGTCAGGGCCAGGGCCAGTCTTCTGTCCACGTTCAGGGACGGCGTGGTCTGGAGCTGGCTGAGCCGCTCCTCCAGCAGCTGCAGCTGGCTGGCGATCTCGCCCGGGGTCGCCAGTGCCTCCTCCCTGGCGGCTTCGACTGTGGCGGGGTCTCGGCCGCGGATCGCCGACTGATACCTGCCGAAAGCGAGCCGGTCCCGGTCCGCGGCCAGCAGCAGCCGGACCGCCGCGTGGCCGGACTGGGAAACCTCCCCGGCGCCCGCGTGCATCCGGCAGAGGCCGTCCAGGGCCGCGGCCAGCGCTCCGGTCACCGCCGCCGCGGCGGCGCCCCCGGCGGCATCATGCGGAGAGAGCATCCGGGCCACCGTCTCCAGAAGCGACCACGAGGCCACCGGCCCCGGTTGGAGCCCTCCCAGCTCGGTCAAGGAGAGCAGGGCGCAGACCGAGGTGATCCGGCCTATCCCACCGGGCACCGGGGTCACCCTGGCGGCTGCCGCCGCGGCATCCTCCGAGATGTCGCCCCGGAGCTGTCCGTGCTTCATCGAGGTGCCGACATCCAGGACCGTGGTGCCGGGCCGGATCGCCGAGGCGGGCGTGACCCCAGGGATGCCCACCGCCGAGATCAGCACGTCGTAGGCAGGCAACGGGTCCACCTCGGCGATCTCACTCTGGATCACGGCGACCAGGGCCCCCGTCGCCAGCAGGCGCTGGGCGATCGGGCGGCCGCCGGTCGGTCCGTGGCCAACGATGAGGATCCGGGCTCGGGAGCAGTCCACGCCGAGATGGACCAAGGTGGCGTAGCAGGCCTCTGCCACAGGCGTCCCCCGCCGTCTCCCCTCGCTGGCGGCGCTGAGGGCAGCCGGGGTGACCGCCTCCACATCCTTGCTGGCCGGGAGGTGGGCGGCCACCACGCCCTGGGGCAGGGACGCCACCGGCTGGACCACTACCACCCCGTCGACGGTGGGGTCCACCACCAGGGCGTCGAGGGCCGTGAGGGTGGCCTCGGCATCGTCGCCGGGGACAGTCCGGTGGACGACATCCACGCCCCCGGCCACCGCCTCACGTTCCAGCGAGCGCGCGAAGGAGCTCCCCGCCACGTTGCCCTGCTCGACCACGACTCCCAGCCGGTACGGACGCCTGCGCCGCTGGCATCTCTCCCTCAGCTCAGCTCGAAGCTGCTCCAGCAGCGGGGTCAGATCCACCCGGTTGGACGCGCTGGTGAAAGCCATCACATCCCTCCCGGACCCGACCGCCTCCAGCCGGGCCCGGTGCGCCCGGCCCCAGGAAGTGGCCCTGGGCCCGTCAACGGTCCCGCGGCGCCTGGCCCCGCTTCCGAGCCGGGCACGATCACTTTGGGGACGTTGCCCAATCGTTTGATCTCGCTGAAAACCGCGATGGCGCGACCGTATCAGGCGGCATCGGAGGCTCGCAGGCCAGGGCCCTCGACGGCGCCGGTTCAGCCGGCCCTCCGTGGGGCAAGGCCAACCCCCCGGGGCCAAACGGTTCAGCCGGTGAATGCCCCGCCTGCGAGTGCCTGTCACACTAGCCCGTTCGGTGGCCCGGTCGGTCCCGGTCCCGCCCGGAACGCTCGAAGAGCGAGCGCGACGACACGCCGCATGAGGAGGTTTGGGAACTTGGTTGAAGTCGTTACCCTCGAGACGCCGCAGCTTGGCGACCGCTCCTACCTGGTCCACGACGGCCGCCAGGCGGTCGTGATCGACCCGCAGCGAGACGTCGACCGGCTCCTGGCGCTGGCCGACGCGGCCCGGGTCACCATCACCTGCGTCGCCGAAACCCACATCCACAACGACTACGTGTCCGGTGGCTGGGCCTTGGCCCGGGGCCTGGGGGCGCGCTACCTGGTGGCCTCCGACGAGGAGGTCGGGTTCGAGCGTCACCCGGTGGGGGAGGGCGATCGGGTCGAGGTGGGGTCGATGACCCTAGAAACGCTGGCCACCCCGGGCCACACCCCTGGCCACCTCGCCTTCCTGATCTGGGCCGGCCGAGAGCCCCGAGCCGTCTTCAGCGGCGGCTCGCTCCTGTACGGGGCCGTCGGCCGGACCGACCTCATCTCACCCGCGATGACCGTGGAGCTGGCCCGCGCGCAACACCGCTCGGCGCGCCGGCTCGCGGCACTTCCCGAGGAGCTGCAACTCTTCCCCACCCACGGGTTCGGGAGCTTCTGCGCCAGTGGCCCGGCAACCCGGAGCGACCCCGGCGGCACCATCGGGGCCCAGCGGAGCGTCAACCCCGCCGTCCTCGAGGGCGAGGAGGAGTTCGTCCGCCGGCTGGTGGCGGGTTATTCGCTCTACCCCCGCTACTACGCCTACATGGACGGGATCAACCGGGAGGGGGCGGAGCCCGCCGACCTTTCTCTGCCAGCTGAGGTCGATCTTGACCAGGTGGGCCGAACGATCGCCGCGGGTGGTTGGGTGATCGACCTGAGGCCGGGTACCGAGTTCGGGGCCTCACACGTCGCCGGCACCGTCAACTTCCCCGCTGGCGACCTGCTCGCCACCTACGTCGGCTGGGTCGTACCCTGGGGCTCCCCCCTTACCTTGGTTGCCAGCAGCCCGGAGCAGGTGGCCCGCGCTCGCCGGGACCTGGGCCGGATCGGGGCCGACTGGCTGGCCGGCTGGTGCTCGGCGCCGCTCGCGGAGCTGCAACGTGAGCTGGGCAGCTCCTCCTACCTGGTCACCGACTTCGCGGGCCTGGCCCGAGCGGTTGGCTCGGAGGAGATCCAGGTCCTGGACGCCCGCCGCCCGGACGAGTGGTTGGAAGGGCACGTACGGAACGCCACCAACATCCACTTGCCGGACCTGCTTGAACGGGTCGGGGGGCTCCCCGACCGGCCCACCTGGGTGCACTGCGGCGGCGGGTACCGGGCCAGCGTCGCCGCCAGCCTGCTGGACCGGGCGGGCCGCGAGGTGGTCCTGGTCGACGACGACATCAGCCGCATCGACGAGGCCGGCCTCGAACTGGTGCGTGGCTCGGGATAACGGGGTCGGGGGCCGAGAGCGCCCTCCGTGCGGCCTAAAGCAACCGTCGCGGCGCAGCAGCAGGTCAAGGGCACCCTGGGGGTGGCAACGAACCGGATGCAGGGAGGTAGCAGAGCAAATGAAGGGCCAGGGAACTCGGGAGGACCCATGGGTCCTGAAGACTCCCAGCGGGCAGGCCGAGTACGAGGCGTTTCGCGACGAGGGAGTCGAGCCGCCGGCTTTGGTGGTCCGAGTCGGCAGAACTGAACTTCGTTACCACCTGAGAGCTCTCGCCGACCTGCACCAGATGCTACTGGCCCAGGGCGACTGGATCCCTCTGGGAACCGCGGACGAGCAGAAGCCTGCCGCGGCCGGAACCGTCGAGGCCTGGGCGCGCTCCCCGGAGAACCCGGTCGGCGGGTGGTACGGGTTGAAGAAGGGCCTCCGGGGCCGGTTCGCGAACTACGTCCCGCCGGTGATGGAGGTCCTGGGGCTGGCGGAGCTCGAGCACAGCCCGAGGGGCAACCGGATGCGCGCCCGGTAGGTCCGCCACCCGCCACTCGGCGAGTAACGGCTCCCGCTCGTCGTTCGTGCGCTGACCCGATCCATGCGCCGCCAAGGCCTCATCTGCGCCCTGATCACCGGGCGGGACTCACCGAACCTGGCCCGGGAGGGAGTCGCGTGCCAGGTCATCGCCGGCGCACTCCAGGCCGATGGCTCGCGGGTTGCCCGAGGACCGGCTCAGCCCTTCTCCAGAGCACGGCCTATCATGGCCGAGTGAGCTCCGAGTGCCTCTTCTGCCGCATCGTCTCCGGCGAGCTGCCCGCTGACGTGGTGCACCGGGAGAAGGGCATCATCGCGTTCACGGACATCCACCCAGTGGCCGAGACCCACGTGCTGGTGGTCCCTGAGCGGCACATCGACGATCTGCGCCACATTCAGGACAGCGACGCCGAGCTCTGGCTCCGGATGGCCTGCGTCGCCAACGAGGTCGCCGCCGACCTCGGCCACGAGCAGGGCTACCGCTTCTACGTCAGCGTCGGCTCGGCGGGTGGCCAGACCGTCCCGCATCTCCACATCCATGTGATGGGCGGGAGCATGCGCCGCCTCCCGGTCTGATTCCCCTGCGACCGGCTCGGCTATGCTTGTATCGGGGTCGGATTTTCTGAACCGACCTTAGCCGTTGGAGATATTCACAGATGGCTCTGAGCGCGCGCGACTTGATCGAACAGGCCCGACAGCGTGTTCCCGAGGTGGCGCCACAGGACCTTTGGGCGAGCCAGGATCAGGGGGGCGCCCGCCAGCTAATCGACGTCCGGGAGTCCGATGAGGTGACTCAGGGGCTTCTGCCCGGGGCGGTGCACATTCCCCGAGGAGTCCTGGAGATGAGCGTGGAGGCCGCGGTGCCTGACCGCTCCACTCCGATAACCGTCTACTGTGGCTCCGGGCTGCGCTCGCTGCTTGCGGCCAGGACCCTTCGCGACATGGGCTACGCCGACGTCGCCTCACTGAGGGGTGGGTTTAGCGCCTGGAAGGACCATGGGCTACCCTTCACCGTCCCCCACGCCTTCAGCGCCGAGCAGCGGGAGCGCTACAGCCGTCACTTCCTCCTCAATGGGGTGGGTGAGACCGGTCAGGCGCGGCTCCTGGATGCCAGGGTGCTTCTGCTGGGGGCTGGAGGCCTGGGCGCTCCGGTGGCCTACTACCTGGCCGCGGCCGGAGTGGGGACGGTCGGTCTGGTGGACTTCGACCGGGTCGAGCTCAGCAACCTGCAGCGGCAGATCATCCACACGGTCGACCGCGTGGGTATGCCCAAGACTGAATCAGCGTCGATCGCCCTCGAGGCGCTCAACCCCGACGTGCGGGTGGTCGAGCACAATCTCCACCTGGACAGTTCCAACGCGGCCGAGATCTTCTCCCAGTACGACGTGGTCGTCAACGGGAGCGACAACTTCCCCACCCGCTACCTGGCCAACGACGTGGCGGTCTTCCTGCGCAAGCCGCTGGTGGACGGGGGCGTCTTCCGCTTCGAGGGGCAGGTCACAACCATGATCCCCTTCAGTTCCGCCTGCTATCGCTGCCGCTACCCGGCGCCGCCACCCCCGGAGGAGGCGCCCAGTTGTTCCGAGGCCGGGGTCCTAGGGGTGCTTCCCGGCCTGGTCGGGCTGATTCAGGCCACCGAGGTGCTCAAGCTGGTCCTGGAGATCGGGGAGCCGCTGACGGGCCGCCTGCTCCATATCGACGCGCTGTCGATGGAGTTCCACGAGTTCCGGCTGCGGCGCGACCCCGAGTGCCCGGTCTGCGGCGAACACCCCACCATCACCGATCCGATCGACTACGAGGGTTTCTGCCTCAACCCCAACCTGGCCAAGGCGGCCACTTCCCAGCCCGCCCTGGCCCTGCTCTGAGCTGTCGCTTGGTCTTCGGTCCGGCCGGGTAGCATGAAGTGGTGAAGCAAACCACCATCTCGCTCGACGACCTGATCACAGCGGTGGAGACAGCCCGGGATAAGGTGATCTCCGATGAGGTCCGCTCCCTGGTGAAGTTTGGGATCCCCAAGGTGATGGCCCAGCAGATGGTGGCAGCCCGGTTCCAGCAGAAGGTCGTGAGTGACGAGGGCGAGGGCGGGGAGGCTGAGGCCCCGGCCTGGCCTGACATGAGCTGACCCCGACTCGAGCCCTCCGCCCCCGATCCCGGACGTGACCGGACGGGGGCAGTGTGCAGGATGCGGTGCCGCTCAGCCCCTACCGCTCCGACCGGCAGTACGCCCGGCTTGAGACCTACCGCCGGCTCGGGCTCCCTGACACCACCTGGGCGGCTGAGCAGTTCAACGTCCGGGTTCACGTCTCGTCCGCTGGCCCGATGGGCTTTGAGCCCAGGACCGCTGAGATATGGGAGACGGTGGACCGGCTGCCCCTCCAGGTGAAGGACGTCCTGCGAGGCGTGATCGACGAGCTCCGCCTCGACCATGACGGAAGCTTCCCGATCGGCACCCTCGGCACCTGGCGTGACGGGGTGATGCGGATCAACCGGGACTGGTCTCTGATCCCCGCCCTCCGGGAATCGCGGTGGCATAAGGACCTGGGCTACGATCTGCTCCGAGCCACCCTGGTCCACGAGTCGGGTCACGCGCTGATCGAGGACCCCCGGGGCGGGGTGCCGCTCCGGGATTTCGTGGCTCTGATCGCGGCGTCGGGCTGGTTGCCCCATCCGCTGGATGACCCTGTCCCCTACGGGGCCACCGGGCGGCAGGTCTCCACCCTCAGTTCCTACTACCTCAGCCGCCTGCGCCGGATGGACCCGTCCTGGGATGGGGAACTGCCTCTGGGCAGCCCAGGGATGCCGTCGGCCTTGCAGTTGGACCGAGACCTGATGTACGCCGTTGGCAAGTCGACCCTGGCTCGCACCGCGGATCGGGGATCGCTCTGCCTGCAAGGGCCGGAACAGCTGCTCGGGCGCCTGCGCACCGAGAATCCCAGGCGGCTCCGTGAGAAACTGGCCGAACGGGGCCTCAGCCTAGAGCTGGTCGACGCTGCGCTGCGGAGGCGCCGTGCGCTCGCGCCCTACGCCGAGGAGTCCATCGCAGAGACTCCGGCGGAGATCTTTCGCTACCTTCACGTCCCCTTCTCCAGGGGAGAGCGCAGTCACCAGTCGGTCGAGGAGGGCGAGCGGGTGCTTCTTGAGCCGTGGCGCACCGCCGAACGCACGCTCGGAGCCCGGCGGGCCGCGCTGGCGCCAGAGCGCCCCTGGGAGGCGATTCAGCTGGTCCGGCGGGGGATCGGTCGGGAGCTGGGGAGGTGACGGAGTTGGAGCGGCGATACCGGCTGAAGGATCTGACCGGAGGCCGGACTGCGGAGGTCTGGGGCTCTCCCCCTCGGGCCGAGGGCGAACCAGGACTCTGCGCCCTGCTGCGACCTTATCTCGACCTCCCAGTTCCCGTCCTCACCCAGTCGCTGGACCAAGAGACTGGGGAACGCGGGACCAGGGTGGTGGTCCTTGTCCCGGGATCGCCGGGCTGGCTGCCGGCATGTCTGAAAAGAGCTGCCCAGGAGCTCCGACTGCAGCTGAGGGAGGGTGGCTAGCCCGAAGTTCGGGAAACAGCTGAACTCGGTACGAGTTGGGGGGAACCGCGCCGGTTCTGACTACGTTGCCCCAGAGCATCGTCAGCATGCTTGCGTGGGCTCGGGCTTGGCAACTTCTTCTGACTACCTACCAGATCCTCGTGGAACTCGGATCGAATTCAACCGTCAGCCGAACGTCAGGCCAAGGCCCGTCGGCTGTCGGTGCTCTCGAAACTTGTGGGGAGAAGGGAGCAGCGGCTATGGTCGTCTCCTCGCTGGGTTGGGGGGGGCAGGTGACGGGGTGGGGGCGGTCGTGGAGCGCTGGGCTATCGGTGGGCCTGGGACTGACGGTGTCGCTGATCGCGGCGTGCGCTAGCCCTCCTGCCAAGATTCCCTTCGCCAGCCCGTCACCTTCGGAGGCGGCCACGACCATCGCCCCCGGAGTCGAGGCGAGTCCGTCGCAGCTCCAGCTTCCCCCCTACACGGTCTCGATCACCAACCCCTTGCCGGCCGGGATTTCGCCAACACAGGTGGTGACGGATGTCGTGGTCGACAATTTGATCGAGAATGCGGCACTTGAGAAGGGTGATCCGAACCTACTCGCGGACGCGGACACCGGCGATCTTCTCGAGTCCGAACAGCAGGACCTGGCCACAAGTGGCTCCGACAGGATCAAGGTGCTGATGGTGCAAGACGATATTTCGAGTGTGCAACTGGGGTCCAAGGGTGACCCGAACGACGTGTCCGCGAACATTGCTGCGATCGTTGAGGGTTCCGAGACGCGCCAAGTGCGCGATGCGGCTGGGGTGGTTACCAGTAAGACAGCGCAATTCGATGTGCTGTTGTGGGCGGTCTGGGCCCCCACACTCAATCGGTATCTGCTGTGCGACGAAGCAGCTTCGTAGGCTTGGGCGTCGCGCTGGCGCTGCTGACCTCCGTGGTCGGCACCGTGAACGCCAGCGCGGGGTTCCCTGGACTCGGCCCGACGGTGGGCTGCCAGGCGAGCTCGGGGGAGCTGGCCTTCGGAGGGACATGTGTGGCGGTTGTTGGGCCCTCCGCCCCGACTCAGCCCGCCGCATGGCATCACTGGGTGACCCAGGTTCCCACCGCCCCGCCCGCGTGCATCCCCTACGAAACCACCGTGTGGGCTGCGGCAGTGAACGGGCCGACCGCCGTCGGAGGAGCGTTCTGGACGGAGGAGGGACAGCGGGTGCCGGTCGTCTATTCGACTCCCCTCATGGACCGAGGTTGGAACTGGGAGGTGAGTTGTGGCAGCCCGGGAACGATCCGCTTCCTGGGCATCGCAGCCGAGCCACGCAGGCCCAGCCCCTGCTCCCCACAGACGTTGGCGGTGGGCTGTCTCCCCGGATTCGACGCAGCCAGCTTCCTTGCCCACGTCGAAGGGCAGGTGCCTGCGGAAACGGTCCAGGCCAAGCCGGCGACGCTCGGTGTGGTCGGGGTCCCGGTCGAGGCCGACCTGGTGCCAGCGCCCGCGATCCAGTCTGCGGAGATCAACCTCGGAGTGCCGGACCTTGGTGACGGCGATCCAGGCGAGATCCTGCACGTGGTGTGGGTGGTGGAGGCAACTCCGGAAGTGGTGTCGTGGGATTGGCCAGATGGGACGTCATCGACGGAGGGGGACTGGATTCCACAGAGGTACGACAGCGGCGGCTCCATCGAGGCTGAGCTCACCTACCGGGTTACGGCGGATGGGTTCTGGTCAGACGGCGTGCGCGTTCACAGCCTCCCGTCGGAGAAGGTGGGGACAATCCGGGTGACCGCCCAGCTTGGGTACTCGGTCCAGCAGATCCAGGCGGGGCTTGGGTAGGGCGGCTCGTCACGCCCGACTTCGATAGACTGGGCGCCCGAGATGGAGCGGCCGCCTAGCTCAGCTGGTTAGAGCGCACGGTTCACATCCGTGAGGTCGTGGGTTCGAGTCCCCCGGCGGCCACCACCTGGGCGATCCGCCTGGGTCACGCCTCCCCCGGTCGCTGCGTGTCCCCAGGGCTGCCCTGGGCAGAGCGGCACGGGCTCAGGAGTTCCCCGGCGTCTCGACTGGGGACGAGGTGACGTTCTGTCTCCCCGGCGGACGGCGGCAGGCCGCTGAGGGCGACGGGCGGTGGACGACGGGGTGGCGCTTCCCGTCCGTCGAATCTGGGTGCCGGGTGACCAGGGCAGATCTGACCCGACTCCATCCCCTCAGAGCGACCGGGCCCGCCCGGCTTCCCGGCCCGGCCCACTCTGGCCCTGGCCTGGCCCGGAGATCGCACGAACCCCCGTCCAAATGCGATCCTTAGCATCCCATGCGTAACCCGGGTAGCAGAGAACTTCGGCGCCGCCAGGCCCGCTACGAGAACCAGCAGCGGAGCGCGGTCCGGGAACAGACGTCGGCTCCTCGGAAGGAGGACGTCCTGAAGCGAGGGGGCCTCCTCGAAGGGTTGTCGCCTCGAGTGGTCACCCGGGTGGCCCTGGCCGTCAGCGTGGGCAGCGTGGTGGTAGTGGCGGCGGGGGTTCTGGGGCTGCTGATCGAGATCGGGCAGCGGGACGCGGTCCTCGGGGCCATCGTCGTGCTCCTGGCCCTGGCCATCTGCGCGGTGACCGGGACCATCGCGGTGCCCGCGATGCAGGCGGTCCGCCGAGATCGGAAGCTCCCGGCCCGCACCATTCAGGGACAGCTGGTGGGGGCCAGCTTGATCTCACCCACCCCGGGACTGGCCACCCTGGTCGTGAACGTCGGACGGCAGGTGGAGCAGTTCCGAGTCCGGCGCGAACTCTTCGATAGGGTGAAGGTGGGCGCCACCGTGGTTGGGATCACGGTGACCCCCAGCCTCAGCCACGTCCAGACCCTGACCGTGATCCGGCGGGATCGGATGGCCGCCATGACCACCCCTCCGATAACCCGGTCCATGAGGTTCGCTGTTTGGCTGCCCCTGGCATCGGTGGGCGGACTTGTCGCCGGAGTGGCGCTGGGTGGTTTGGTCGGTGCCCTCCTGCCGCTGGGGATTGGTGCCATGCATGCTTTGGTGACCCTCTTCCTGGTGGCTCTCCTTGCGGGCGGCGTGACGCTGTTCTCCAGGTGGTACGGCAGCCGGCTGATGAAGCAGCTGGAACTGAGCCAATAGCCTCCGCCGCCCAACTCGACTGCGCGGCCGTCGGGGGAACGGATGCTAAGATTCGGGTCCCCTGCACCCGGTCCCCAGCCGGCTGCATACCCACAGGATCTGGGAGGCCCCTGATTTGGACCGTGAGTACGAACTCTTCTACATCGTCCGCCCCGACGTCGACGAGGATCAGGTCCGGACGGTCATGGATGAGGTTGCCGCGCTGATCGCCGGCCACGGCGGAGAGGTCAGCAAGTCCTCACTCTGGGGGCGCCGTCGGCTGGCCTACACCGTGGCCGGCTTCAATGATGGCTACTACGCGGTGAAGGAGATCCGCCTGCCCGCGGAGAAAATCCGCGAGCTGGAGCGCCAGCTCCGGCTCGACGACCGGGTGATCCGGCACCTGGTCAGCCTCAAGCAGGTCTACTACCTGCCCGGCGACGAGGACCGTCGGGGTCGGGTCAGGGGCAGAGGGCGGGACCGTGCCGGCAGTCCCGAGAGCGGCGCACCCGAAGACGGCGGAATGGCGGACGATGATCTCGAGGCCGGGGTGGCGGCGGATGATGGTTTCAACCCTGAGGCCTCCGGCCAGGACGGCGCCGCCCGGGTCTCAGCCGAGACCTCCGAAGACGCCGCCGACGACGATGGGGAGGAGTAACCGTGGCAGGATCCCTCAACCGAGTGATGCTGATCGGCCGGTGCACCGCCGATCCCGAGATGAGATACCTTCCGAGCGGCCAGCCGGTTACCCAGCTGCGGCTCGCCACCAATCGCTACGGCAGCTCCCAGGACGGTGAGCGCCGCGAGTTCACCGACTACCACGACGTCGTGGTCTGGAACATGGGCCAGCGCAAGCTCGCCGAGCTCGCGGGCCAGTTCCTGCGCAAGGGCAGCCTGGTCTACATCGAGGGCCGCTTGCAGACGCGCTCCTGGGAAGGGCAGGATGGCCAGAAGCGTTACCGCACCGAGGTGAACGCCAGTGACATCCAGTTCCTCGACTCGCGGGGAGCTGGCACCGAGGGCAGCGATTCCGGCCCCCGGGTGCAGAGTTTCCCCCCGCCGGCGGCGGGCGACACCGCGACATCCACCCCGGCGGACCTGCCGGATGGGGACATTGACCCTGATGACATTCCTTTCTAGGTTCGGGATGAACCGCGAGATCGGAGGCTGAGAGAAACAGAGATGTCGGAGTACGCCCGGCGCCGCCCGCGCAAGGTTTGCAACTTCTGCCTGGAGAGAATCGTCGACGTTGATCACAAGGAGGTCTCGCGGCTGCGCCGCTACATCAGCGAGCGGGGCAAGATCCTTCCCCGGCGCGTGACCGGAACCTGCTCCTTGCATCAGCGTCGGCTCACCGTGGCGATCAAGCGGGCCCGGCACATGGCGTTGCTGCCGTTCGCCACCGACCAGCACTGATCTCCGCCGCAGCCGGATCACACTCCGCTCATGGGGCGGTCGGGGCCGCTTCGACCGCGGTAAGGTCCAGGGCGTTCCCTGAGTTCCCGGGAGGCCTAAGGCAGTGACGGTGGCGCGCAAGGCGGCTCCTCCTCAGCGCGCGACGCTGAATTCGCGCTCGACCGGTATGGTGACCCTTTCCTTCGATGTCGGCGGCACTGGCATCAAGGTGGAGGCCCTCGACCCGGCCGGCAAGCCGCTCACCGACCGTATCGGGGTCCCCACCCCCTACCCGCTCACCCCAGAGCGGCTTCTGGAGATCTTCAAGGAGCTGGCCGCCAGGAGCCCGGGCTTCGACCGGGTCTCGGTGGGCTTCCCCGGGGTGATCCGCCAGGGGACCGTGATCAGCGCACCGCACTTCATCCGTGAGAAGGGGGACGAGAGCCCCGTCTCGCCAGAGCTGAGCCATGCCTGGGACCGCTTCGACCTCTCTGGTCGCACCGCGGAGGCGCTGGGCAAGCCGGCGCGCGTGGGCAACGACGCGGAGGTCCAGGGGCTGGCGGTCATCAGGGGAAAGGGGCTCGAGGTGGTGATCACCCTGGGAACCGGCTTCGGCACCGCTGTCTTCAGCGGCGGACGGCTGTCGGTGGACTTGGAGCTGGCCCATCATCCCTGTCACCAGGGGCAGACCTACAACGAGTATGTGGGCGACTCGGCCCGACGCCGGATCGGGAATGCACGCTGGAACCGACGGGTGCAGCGGGCCGTCGAACTGGTCCGGGCGCTGCTGTTCTTCGACCATCTCTACGTCGGCGGCGGAAACGCGGCCTGGGTCAGGGTGGACCTCGGCGACGACGTCAGCCTGGTCGACAACGCCGCCGGGGTGCTGGGCGGGATCAAGCTCTGGGAGAGCTCCCGGAGGCGCTGAGCCTGCGTCGGATAGACTTTGCTCCGTCGCGGGGGGATCGGCTGCCAGCCGTCCCCGCAGCCTGGCGATCTTGCCGGAGAGGTAATTCGCATGTCTTTGACGTCAGTCTCTTCTCGCCCCCGGATCTTGGTCGCCGACCCCATCGCCGAGGACGGCATCGGGCGTCTGCAGACGGCGGGCGACGTTGAAGTCGCCCTGAAGTTGAGTGAGGACGCGCTGGTCGAACGGGTTGCCCCCTTCCAGGCGTTGGTCGTGCGCAGTGAGACCAAGGTCACGGCCAGGGTGATCGCCGCCGGGGGAAACCTGCGCGTCATCGGCAGGGCGGGGGTCGGCGTCGACAACATCGATGTGGCGGCGGCGACCGCCCAAGGAGTGCTGGTGGTCAACGCTCCAACCGGGAACACGGTAGCCGCCGCCGAGCACACCGTGGCCCTGATGCTGGCGCTGGCTCGCAACGTGGCTCAGGGGGACGCTTCGTTGCGCTCCGGGAAGTGGGAGCGCTCCCGGCTGGTGGGCAGTGAGCTGAGAGGCAAGACCCTGGCCGTGATCGGCCTGGGGAAGATCGGCACTGAGGTGGCCCGGATGGCCCAGGGGCTGCAGATGCGGGTTGTCGCCTTTGACCCGCTGGTCTCCCAGGAGCGGGCCGAACAGCTCGGCGTAGAGCTGCTCTCCCTGGACGAGGCGCTCTCCCGCGCCGATGTCGCCACCGTGCACACTCCACTCGTCGACGCGACCCGCGGCCTGCTGGGCCCGGACCAGTTGGCCCGGCTGCCCCAGGGCGCCCGGGTGCTCAACGTGGCCCGCGGCGGGCTGATCGACGAGATGGCGCTGGTGGAGGCGGTGCGCAGCGGCCACCTCGCCGGAGCCGCGATCGACGTCTTCACCAAGGAGCCCCCCGCTCCTGACAGCCCCCTGCTCCACGAGCCGAGAATCCTGGTGACCCCCCATCTTGGAGCCTCCACCGTCGAGGCCCAGCTCTCGGTCGCCACTGACGTCGCGGACCAGATCGTCGAGGTGCTCGCCGGCCGGCCGGCCCGCTGGGCGGTCAACGCCCCGGCGGTGGCCCCGGAAGATGCCGCCCTGCTCGTTCCCTACCAGCTGCTGGCGGCCAAGATGGGCAGCCTCCACTCTCAGCGGGGTGGGGAGCGGATCCGTCGCGTGGAGCTGGTCTTCCTGGGGGAGCTCGCCTCGGTGCAGGCCAGCTCGGTCACGGCGGAGGCCCTGGGTGGCATCCTGCGGGCATTCACCCAGGATCGGGTCAGCGCGGTCAACGCCCTCGCGGTGGCCCGCCGGTACGGCATCGAGGTGACCGAGCAACGCAGCCCAGGGGCCTGCGCCTGGTCCAGCTCGGTGGTGCTTCGAGTCGAGGGCGACCGGCCTTCGGAGATCGAGGGAACCACGGGCAGCGGCCAGCCACGGATCGTGCGGGTGGACGGCCTTCATATCGACCTCGACCCCCAGGGCTCGTACCTCTTCTTCCGGCACCGTGACCGCCCCGGCTTGATCGGGGCGATCGGCCAGGTGCTTGGGGAGGG
>PLTL01000007.1 GCA_003164475.1 Candidatus Dormiibacterota bacterium
CGAGCTTGTCCCGTCGATCCGACGGCGGCGGTGTGAGGCGGCGCGAAGTTCTCATGCGAACAACGCGCGTAGTTATCAGTGCCCGGGGCTCAGAGTCAGCCCCCTGAGGCCGGCGCCAGGATCAGCCGGATGGCGGCCGTGGCCGGCCCAAGAGGAGGCAGGCCATGCGTGGGAAGCAGCGTCACGGAGGACCGTATGTCAGCGAGGAGCTGCGCGACGGCGCGGTGAGCCGCCTCCTCGCCCTGCGCGAGGGCGGCGACTTCCGCTCCGACCAGGTGGCGCTGGTCGCCGAGCAGCTCGGGGTAGCGGTGCGGACGGTGTGGGGCTGGCTGAAGGTTGCTCGCACCGAGGGGAGGAATGTGCGGAAGCGGCGAGCGCGGCTGGAGGTGACTGAGGCGGACGTGATCGACCTCGCGTATCACCGGGGCAACGTGGCGGCTTTCCACCGAGCCCGGGGGGAGGCGGGTCCGACGCCGGGGATCGATGCTTGGCGTCAGGCATTCCGGAGGAGGCTTTCCCCCGGGCAGCGAGCGGGCCTGGTTCACGGGGAGCGGGTGCGGCGCGATTACGACACGTACCTGACCCGGACCCCCCAATTCCGCAATGAGCAGTGGGAGGCGGACCACACACAGCTGGCCATCGCGGTGGGTCTGCCCGACGGTCGAGTGGTCAAGCCGTGGGCGACCCTCTTCCTCGACTGCTTCTCCCGCGCGATCGCCGGATACGCCATCACCGTGACACCGAGCCGGGAGAGCATTCTCGCCGCCCTGCGGTCGGCGATCATGGTCGAGCCCCCATACGGCCCGATCGGGGGAGTGCCACTCGCGATCCGGTTCGACCGCGGGCGCGACTTCCTGGCCGAGGCGATCAGGGTTGCCGCGGGAGCCCTGGTCATCGACATCCGCCCGGTGGCCGCGTACACACCCCACCTGAAGGGGGCGATCGAGCGGGCCAACGGCTCGATCGAGACGCTGCTGCTCGGCGAGCTGCCGGGCTTTCTCCACGGTGCCCGGGATCGGGCGGGGAAGCTGATCGGCGCGGGTGACCCGCTGCTCTCGCTGGAGGCTTTCGTCAAGCTGTTCGACGAGTTCATCCGCTGGTACCACGCCGAGCGTCCGCACCAGAGCCTGGATGGGCGGACACCGCTGCAGGTGTGGAACGCTGACCCCACGCCCCTCTCCACCATCGAGCCGCAGCGGCTGCGCCACCTGATGCTGGCTGGGGTCAAGCGCACCGTGACCAAGAAGGGGGTGCGACTCGGCGGTCGGCGATACAACGGCCCCGAGCTCTGCGGGCACGTGGGCGACGAGGTGGAGGTGCGCCACATGCCCCACCATGAGCAGGAGGTGGAGGTCTTCCTCCTGGACGGTCACCACCTGGGGACCGCGTATCTGGTCGAGCAGATGACCCCGGCCGAGAGGAGGCGATTCCTTGACGGTCGGGCCGAGGGAGAGCGCTGGCTGTCTCGCGTGCTTCGGTCGGGAGAGAAGCGGCGACGCACCGTCTATGCGGCCATGACCGCGCCCGGCCCTGCAGTGGTGGTCTCCGCTCTGACCGAGGAGGTGACCGCGTCGCAGAGCGCGGCTCAGTCCGACGCCGTACAGCGCCAGCTGGCGAGCCGCAGCCTGGCCAGGCCTCCGGCGGTTCCAGCGCGGATGACCCGGCCGCGGGTCATCAGAGGGGGTGCAGCATGAGCGGGCACTTCCTGAACCTGAAGGAGGCAGCGATCGTTGCCACCGAGCAGCTCCTTGACGCCCAGGCCATGATCAGCGAGGCGGTGGAGGCGCAGGCGATGGTGGCGATCCACGGCGCTGCCGGGACGGGCAAGAGCTTCGCCGTCGAGCAGGCTCTGATCGACCTCCCGGCCCGCAGCTGGGTCTGGATGGACTTCCGCTGCCGTCCAACGCTTCGTGACGTGCGTCACGCCCTGCATCGCGCGACCGGGCTCGGCTCCATCTTGGCGGCCGATGCCTTCGGCGTCGACATGGCGCTCAAGGCCGCGCTCGCGGACCGTCCCCGTCTGGTCGTCATCGATGAGGCGCAGTGGCTGAACCGCGAGTGCTTCGAATATCTCCGCCACCTTCATGACGACCTCGACACCCAGTTCAGCCTGCTGTTCGTCGGCGGTGCCGGCTGCTACGAGGTGCTGCGCCGCGAGCCCATGCTGGATTCCCGCCTCTACGCCCACATCCGCTTCGAGCCGCTCAGCCTGGACCAGGTGCTCACCGTCATCCCCGTGTACCACTCGATCTACGGCGGCGTCAGCGACGACGTGGTGGCCCAGATCGATCGCCGCTGCGCCCACGGCAACTTCCGGAACTGGGCGAAGTTCACCCACCACGCCGCCCGCTTCTGCGCCGAGTCGGGGCGGGAGGTGATCGACGACGAGGTGATCCGCAACGTGTACCGCGGCCTCGGGGGAGGGGTGAGCGGTGGCCAGTAGCGGGGCGGAGGGGGAGCGGCTGCCGCAGCAGGTGGAGATCCTCCACGACCCCGCCGACGACCGGAGGCTCCACGACGCCATCCGACACCGGTGCCGCAGGCGCCGCGACCAGCTGGCGCTGGCCCTGCCCCCCGAGGATCGCGTGGACGGACGCCCTCTTCCAGGCTGGGTTCTGCTCGCCGTCTACCAGGCGCTGGAAGAGCCGCCAAGGCCCAGCCGCGCTGAGCTCTCGCACCGCCGCTATCAC
>PLTL01000259.1 GCA_003164475.1 Candidatus Dormiibacterota bacterium
AGACCACGGCAGGGATGAGCAGCCCGGGGATGCCGATGCCCTCGAAGACATGGGGGAGGACCCCCATCGCCACCAGGCAGGTCCCGGTGGTGACGAAGGCGACGACGCTGAGCGAGCGCCGCCGGAGAGTGATGAGATGCTGGCCGAGAACCCCCGCCATCGCCACCAGCCCGACCATGGCCGGGCCCAGCACGATGGAGATGTCATTCGGCGAGCGGTGCAGCACCTTCTGCAGGTAGGGCGCGCCCAGCGCGTAGATGGTGAAGACCATGATCAGCGCCAGCCCGAGCTGGATCATCCCCCAGCGCAGCGCCGGGCCCCGGCGCAGGATGCCGAGCCCGTCCTGGAACTCCCGGAAGGCGTGGGTCTGGGGACCCGCCCCGGTCGCCACCGCCCGCAGCGACACGCTGATCCGCCAGCAGGAGAGGGCCGCCAGCGCGAACAGCCCGGCCGCGATGTAGAAGGGGACGAGGTCGCCGAAGAGGATCAGGCAGATGGGCGCCAGCACGCTGCCGAGCAGCAGGGTGAAGATCACCGTGGTCATGAAGAGCGACATGGCGCCCTGGATCTGCTCGCGGCTCACCAGGGAGGGGATGCTGGCCGCCTCGGCCGGAGCGAAGAGCTGGCCCACTCCGGCGAAGATGAAGGTGATCACGTAGAGGGGAAGCACCTGGCGCTGGGCGACCCCGGTCAGCTCCAGGACCGGGACCCCGAGCACCATCAGGCCCCGGCTGAGATTGGTCCAGATCATGAGCGTCTTCTTGTCGTAGCGGTCGGCGAAGATCCCCGCCGGGATGGAGAGGAAGACCGCCGGGATGGTGTAGGCCAGCAGCAGGGCGGCGTCGCTGAGGTAGCGGTGGGTCAGCGCATAGATCGAGAGCAGCAGGGAGAAGGCGAAGAACTTGTCACCCAGCTGGGCCGCCACCTGGGCCCCCCAGAGGAGCCTGAAGTCCTTCCCCCGGAGGACCTCCCGGAAGCCTGTGGGACCCGGATCGGTAGCCGCCTCGGCGACGGACGGCCGCGGCGCTACGACCGGCATGGCGGCGAATATATCACCGGGTCAGCCGATCACCGGACCCGCAGACGGCCAGGAGCCGGCGCCACTCCTCAAGGTCGAGGCTGCCGGGGCGGCGGGTGGGGTCGATCTCGGCCCCGCGCAGAAGCTGGGCTGCCTCCGCCGGGCCGATCCCGAGGGACAGAGCCAGACCGTGGTGGAGCTGCTTGCGGCGGGCCTGGAAGACCGGCCGGGCCAGCTGGATCAGGGCCGACTCGAGCTCGGTCCCGCCCCCCCCGGTGGTCCGCAGCGTGACCAGGCTGCTGTGGACCCGGGGCGAGGGCCAGAAGCTGGAGGGGGCGATGTCGAACTCGACAGTGACCTCAGCCGCCAGCCGGAGCGCCAGGGTGGCGAGCGACCAGTCGCCCCTCGGGGCCGCCAGGCGCCGGGCCACCTCACGCTGCACCACCAGATGGCATCCGGCCGAGGCGGTGGTCCAGCCCACCACCCGGGCCAGAAGCGCCCCGGTGATCTGGTAGGGCAGGTTGCCCAGCACCGTCGGAGAGACGAGTCCCAGCTCCTCGGGGCTGACCGAGAGGACGTCAGCCGCCACCACCCGCAGCCCGGGGTGGTGGCGGCGCAGCAGACCGAGGGCGGCGACACAGCGAGGGTCGATCTCCACCGCCACGACCGGTATCCCCCGCTCCAGCAGGCCTTGGGTGAGCGCCCCCAGGCCGGGGCCGATCTCGAGGACCTGCGCCGGCTGGCCGGCCACATCCAAGATGGCGTCGCGTACGGCGACGTCCACCAAGAAGTTCTGTCCCAGCTCCCGCCGGGGGCTGATCCCAAACCTGCGGGCCACCGCCCGCGCGGTTCCGGGGGAGCAGAGGTCGGGGACGCTCAAGGGCGGGGGACTCCGAGGGCCGATCTGGCATTGGCGGTGGACGACTCGGCCAGCGACTCCAGACAGTCCCCCCGGAGCGCCGCCACCCACTGAGCCGTGGCCCGGACCATGGCCGGCTCACAGGTCTGGCCGCGATGCGGTTCGGGGGCCATGAAGGGGGCATCGGTCTCCACCAGGAGCAGGCCGCCGGGGACCGCCCGCGCGGCCGCCCGCAGGTCGTGGGCCGACTTGAACGTGGCGTTACCGGCGAACGAGCAGTAGAGGCCTCGGGCCGACGCCTCGGCCGCGAACTCTGCACCGCCGCTGAAACAGTGGAGGATCCCGGTGACGGTGGGCCCGCGATCCAGCAGCTCAAGCAGATCGGCCTGGGCCTGGCGCTGGTGGATGACCACCGGCTTGCCCAGCTCTTTGGCCAGCTCCAGCATGGCCGCGAACACCTGGCGCTGGAGCTCGACCGGGGTCTCCAGGTAGCCGGGCCGGAAGAAGTAGTCGAGCCCCACCTCCCCCACCGCCAGGGCCTTGGGATGAGCCAGGAGCTCTCTCAGCCCCTCCAGCTCCCGATCGGCAGGAAAGGTGGGATTGACCGGGTGCCAGCCCACCGTGAAGAAGACCTCGCTGAACGCCTCCGCCAGGTCGCAGGCCTCCCGGCTATCGACCAGACCATCTCCACTGGTCACCACCTGGTGCACCCCGGCCCGGTGGGCCCGGTCCAGCACCTCCCCAGCCGCAAACCCCCGCCGGACCAGCTCATCCAGGTGGCAGTGGGAGTCGATCAGGAAGGGCGCGCTCTCAACCATCGGCGCCGCCCCGGGCGGCGGCTGGTGCCTCCACCACCACCGTGCACTCCCCCCGGGGCGGTGCCGCTCGAAACTGGATTGCGAGCTCTGCGGCCGTGCCGAAATGCCAGCTCTCGTGCAGTTTGGAGATCTCCCTCGCCACCGCCACGCGGCGGTCGCCCAGGGATTCCGCCACCCACCCGAGGGTGACGACCAGGCGGTGGGGTGACTCGTGAAAGACGATGGCGAAGGCGCTGGCCGACTCCAGGATCCGCTGCATCCGAGCCTTGCTCCGGGGCAGGAAGCCGAGGAAGACGAAGCGGTCCGCCCGCAGCCCGCTGCCACACACCGCGGCCACCGCCGCCGAGGGCCCCGGTACCGCAACCACCTCGAAGCCCCCCGATCGGGCCGCGTCGATCAGCCTGCGCCCGGGGTCGCTGATGGCCGGGGTTCCGGCGTCCGAGACCAGGGCCACGTCATGCAGGGCGAGCTCCTCCAGCACCAGGGGAATCCGGCGCTCCTCCTGCTCCCCAGGGAGCGAGATGAGGCGGGGATGGGCGCCCAGCCTCCTGAGCAGGGTGCCGCTCCGGCGGGTGTCCTCCGCCACCAGGATCGCCACCCGGCCCAGCACCTCGGCGGCGCGGGGCGAGAGGTCGGAGAGGTTGCCGATCGGAGTCGCCACCACATAGAGGACTCCCGGCATCGGTGTCAGTGGCCCCAGTCCCGGGGGTAGCGGAAGTCCTGCTCGACGCTCCGCGCTGAGATCTTGGCGATCAGGGGCGGACGCCTCTTGAACTGCGAATCGCGCACCCGCTTCCAAACCGCCGCCACCAACTGGGGCGCGAACGCGAGCTCCTCGAGCTCTCCCGGGGAGCGACGCTCGTCGATGAGCCCGAAGAGGATCTGGTCGGCCGTCTCATAGGTGAACCCCAGGTCCGCCTCGTCGGACTGACCGGCGAAAAGGTCAGCCGACGGCGGCTTGCCGACAATCCTCTCCGGCAGCCCCAGATGGCGGGCCAACTGGAAGACCTGGGTCTTGTAAAGGTCTCCCAACGGGTTGAGGGCATGGGCACCGTCCCCCCAGAGGGTGCTGTACCCCAGCAGCAGCTCCGACTTGTTGCTGGTCCCCAGCACCAATGCGGAGCGGGTGCTCGAGATGTCGTAGAGGATGCTCATGCGCTCCCTGGCCATCTTGTTGCCTCGCCTGGTCGGGTCCGCCCCCGGCAGCTGGGCGAAGTAGGCGTCGATCTGGGGGGTGATCTCCAGCACCAGCATCTCGATCTCCAGCTCGCTCGCCACCAGCCGGGCATCCTCCAGGCTGCTGGGGCTGCTCTGCCGGTAGGGCAAGGCCAGTCCTGTGACCGCCCGGGGGCCCAGCGCATCCACCGCCAGCCGGGCTGCGAGGGCGGAGTCGACGCCCCCGGAGATCCCCACCACCACCCCCGCGGCCCCGACCTTGAGCACCTCCTCGCGCACGAACTCGCGCAGGATCCCCGAGACCAGCTCGGCGCTGATGGAGAGGTCAGCCATCGGCGCCCAGGCCCAGCTGGCGTCGGACCACGTCGATCCGCTCGTCGCGAAGGAGGGGGAAGGCGATCCGGGCCCGACGCAGGTCGCGCCGGTCCAGCTCGCAGTGGAGCGTTCCCGCGCTGGCGTCCAGAGGGCCTGCCAGCATCCGCCCGTCCGGACCCAGCACCCGACTCCCGCCCCAGAAGTGGAAGCCATCCTCGAACCCCACCCGGTTGCAGTAGGCCACGAAGACGGTGAAGAGCTCCGCGTAGGTCCTCAGCATCGCCCCGTAGGAGGCGGCGCTCCCCAGCTCCGCCTCGGCCGCGGCCACCCCTCGACCCGGGCTGGCCGAGGGGCAGATGAGCAGGTCCACACCGGCCTGACTGAGGAGGTACACGGAGCTGGGGTGCCAGAGGTCCTCGCAGACCAGGATCCCCAGCCGCCAGCGAGCTCCCCCACCCAGGGGGAGCTCGACCACCTCGAAGGCGTCGCCCGAGGCCAGATAGCGCTGCTCGTCGAACATCCCGTAGGTGGGCAGGTAGACCTTGCGATGGATCTGGCGCACCTCTCCGTCGGAGATCAGCACCGCCGCGTTGTAGAACTGGAAGCCTGGGGACTCCAGGACCAGCCCCACCACCGCGGCCCCACCGCCGGTGGCCTCGATGAGCCGACCGACCTCCGGTCCGTCCAGGGTCACCGCCGCGTCTTGGGTCAGATCCTTCAGGAAGTACCCGGTTAGCCCCAGTTCGGGCAGGACCACGAGGCGACTCCCCGCCCCCACCTCGGCCGCGATCCGTCGGCAGCTCCAATCCAGATTCGCCTCGAGGTCGCCCAGCACCGGCGCGTGCTGGACTAGGGCCACCCGGACCCGGCTCGCGGCCGCCACCTCAGCGCGCCACCGCGGCCGGCATCTCTCCCCGCAGGAAGGCACCCAGGGCCGGTGCCAGGGACTCGGGGGGCTCGTAGATGAAGGCCGCCTTGGGCAGTGCCCGAACGAACTCCTCCCCGTAGCTGCGCTCCAGGATCCGAGGGTCGCAGATCACCACCGCGCCGCGGTCGCCGTGGCGGCGGACCAGCCTTCCGAAGCCTTGCTTGAGCCGGAGCACCGCCTCCGGAAGCGAGAGCTGCGTGAAGGAGTCGGGGTGGCCCCTGGCCCGGGCCTGGAAGATGGGGTCGGTGGGAACGGGGAAGGGCAGCTTGTCGATCACCACACACTGGAGGACATCGCCGGGCAGGTCAATCCCCTCCCAGAAGCTGTTGGTCCCCAGCAGTACCGTCCTCGGGTTGTTGCGGAAGTTGCGGAGCACCTGGTTGCGGGTCCCGTCCAGTCCCTGGCCCAGCACCGCGATCCCCTCACCCGCGAGCAGGGAGCGCAGCTGGACATGGACCTCCCGCAGCGCCTGGTAGCCGGTGAAGAGCACCAGGGTCCGACCCCCCAGCTCAGATGCGATCTCGGCGACCATCCGGGCCACCACTCGGGCATGCTGGGGGTCGCCGTGAGCGGGCATCCCGCGGGGCAGGCAGCACAGCGACTGGCGCAGGTAATCGAAGGGTGAGTCCAGCACCAGCTCCTGGGCGTCCTCCAGGCCGAGCCGGCCGCGAATGTACCTGAAGGAACCGGCCACCGCCAGGGTGGCGGAGGTGAGCACCACGGTTTGGCATCGGTCGAAGATGTGCTCCCGGAGCGAAGCGGCGACCTCGACAGGAGCGGTCCTCAGCACCGCCTGGTCTCCCCGCTCCACCTCGACCCATGCCACCTGGTCGGCGCCCGTCGAGGGCGTGCTCTGGTCCGGGGCGACCAGGTTGGCCAGCGCCGAGGCCAGAACCCGGGCCATCCCCTGGAGGGCCTCGGCGGCGATCCAGAGCTCGCGACGCCCGTTGTCCGGCTGCGGCCAGAGCTCGGGCTGGACGTTGCCGCCATCGGCCGCGGCTCGCAGCGCGGAGCTGGCCTGACTGATTCCCCGGGCCAGTCGAGCCACCGACCTGCCCGGCTGCTCCCAGAGCTCGGTCCCCGGCAGTCGCCGGTCGAGCACAACGAAGCGCGAGCCCCGCCCGCCCAGACCGGCACCCTCGTCCCCGGCCAGGTGGCGGAGGTCCGCAAAGGCGGCTGTGGCCGCCTGCCGGGCGCTCTTCAGAGCCCGGCTCACCGCCGGGTCACCGAACTCGGGGATCCGGTCCAGGACCGCCAGGACGGCTCCCAGGCTGAGACGCTTGCCCTGGGCCTGGGTGGCCGCCTCCTCCAGGTGATGGGCCTCATCGATGATCAGGTGGTGGAACTCGGGCAGCACGGCTCCCCCACTGTCGGCGTCGGAGAGCAGGAGAGCGTGGTTGACGATCACCAGATCGGCGTCCCTGGCCTCGAGCCTGGACTTGACCATGAAGCAGCGGCCATCCCGCCAGTTGTGGCAGGCGGGCCCCAGGCAGTCGTCGACCGTGGACCCCACCCTCTCCCAGAACTCGCTGTCACGCCCCGCTAGCCGCAGCTCGCTCCGGTCGCCGATCTGGCTCTGGTAGGCCCAGATCAGCGCCCGCACCTTGAAGCGGAGTTCGTCGGCATCGCGGCGCCGGCCACCCGGCGCCGCAGCCGCCAGCCAGCGCTCCAGCCGGCGCAGGCTGAGGTAGTTGCCCCGGCCCTTGAGCACCGCGGAGCGCAGCGGCAGGGGTCGAGCCCGATCCGCGGCCGGGAGGTCGTGCTGGGCCAGCTGCTCCTGGAGGGTGATCGTATGGGTCGAGACCAGCACCCGCTCGCGCCGCTTGGCGGCCCACTCCCTGGCCGGTATCAGGTAGGCCAGCGACTTGCCCACGCCAGTCCCGGCCTCGACCAGCAGGGTCTGCCCCCGATTGAAGGCCTGGGTGACCGCCAGCGCCATCTGCTGCTGCTCCTCCCGCAACTCGAAGCCGGGGTCGGCACACGCCAGCGCGCCGTCAGCCCCGAACGCCTTCAGCACGAATGCCTCGTCGATCCCACCCGTAGGCGCCGCGCCGCCGGAGCCGGCCGTCGCCACGGGCGCCGGAGACGGCATCTGCCCGCTGGCCCGGGGTTGGGCTGGATCGGCCGCCGGCAGGCCCTCGAGATGGCGGGCCAGGTACTGCCCGGTGGGCCAGCCGCCGCCGGTGCAGAGCTGGCGAACCCGCTCGCGCAGCCCTGCCGGCAGCCCTCGAGCCACCTCGATCAGGTGCCGGAGCAGAAGGTCGGTGGCCATGGCGTCGGAGAGGGCCCGGTGGGGCCGGTCGTGGAGCAGCCCCAGAGATCTGCTCAGCTCCTCCAGGCTGTGGCTGGGAGCGGCCGGCAGCACGACCCGGGCCAGCTCGGCGGTGTCCAGGGCAACCCGCCCAGCAAACTCCTCGGGCCGGATCTCCGCGCAGAAGGCCATGTCGAACCCGACGCCGTGCCCCACCAGCGTGCATCCCTCGCTGAACAGCGCCAGCCCCGCGACCGCCTCCTCAGGGGTGGGCTGGCCGCGGAGGTCCGAGTCGTGCAGCCCGCAGAGCCGCTGGATCACCAGTGAGAGCGGTACCCCGGGATCGGCCAGGGCCGTGAAGGTGTCCAGCACACCCGACCGGTCGACCTTGACGGCCCCGATCTCGATGATCCGGTCGCTCCGGGGACTGAGCCCGGTGGTCTCGAGGTCGAAGCAGACCAGGGTCTCGTCTGCTCCGGCGGAATCTGAACTCATCACAGGCCGGGTAACACCTTAGCCAAGTCGAGGCCGGCGGGTTCAGTCCCTTCCGTTAGAGGGGCTACGGACGGCGCCGTCCTGGGATCGATCTGAGTCGGAGTCGGTGGCACTCTGCCAGGATCCTCTCTACCACCTGCTCCGCGGAGAGATGGGCGGTCTGGATCTCCAGAGCGTCGGCCGGGACCGCCAGCGGGCCGTGGTTGCGAGACAGGTCGGTCCGGTCACGTGCCTCCATCTCAGCCCGGAGCTCATGGTCCAAGGCCTGCTGGCCCCGGCCCTCAAGCTCCCGCCGGCGCCGGGCGACTCGGACCTCGGCCGGGGCATCGAGATAGACCCTGCAGTCGGCGTCGGGGAACACCACGGTGCCGGTGTCCCGCCCCACCAGCAGCCCCCCCTCCCGGGCCGGCTCACGCTGAAAGTGGAGCAGGGCCGCGCGCACCTGGGGTTGGCCGGCCGCGCCCGCCAGCAGGGCGGCATGCCGGGGGTCCCAGAGCTCGGCTCCCAGCGGGCCACCATCGACCAGAGCCTGCCAGGCGTCGGGACCGGCCAGGGGATCCGTGTTGGCCTTGAGATCCAGCCGGGAGGCGAGCTCGGCGAGAGCGGCGCCATCGCCGGCTGCTATCCCCCTGCGGCTGGCGGCGACGGCCAGAGCCCGGTAGAAGATCCCCGTGTCGATGAAGGGGACATGCAGCTCGATGGCGACCCGGCGGCCCACCGTCGACTTGCCCACCCCGGCCGGGCCATCGATGGTGACCACCGGCCCCCGCACCTTCAAATCAGCCCCACTGATGCGCGCAGCCGACGCACCTCGCCGCCACTAAGCTCACGGGCCCGGCCCTCCGCCAGGCTTCCCAGCCGGAGCTCGCCCAGGGCCACCCGCTCGAGGTCCGACACCCTAGCTCCCACCGCAGCGCACATCCTGCGGACCTCCCGCTGCCGACCCTCGGCCAGCGAGATCGACAGCACCACTCGCCGGGGACCGCTGCGCAAGACCCGAACCTCGAGCGGGTGGGTGGGCCCGTCCACGAGGACCGGCCCCTGGCGCAGAAGCTGAACTTGCTGGGGATCAAGAGGACCGCCCAGGGTCACCCGATAGGTCTTGGGGACCTGGTAGCGAGGATGGGCCAGCCTCAGCGCCAGGTCGCCGTCATCGGTGAGCAGCATCAACCCCCGGGAGTCCACGTCGAGCCGCCCCACCGGGAAGAGGCCGCGGCGGTCCTCCACCAGGTCCAGGACTGCGGGCCGGCCGCCGGGGTCGTGCGCGGTGGACAGGACCCCCATCGGCTTGTTGAGGACTAGGTAGCGCCGCTGCGGAGAACGCGGTGACAGGACCCGGCCGTCGAGGCTTACCTGCTCGCGGTCCGGGTCGATCAGCCTTCCCTGGGGAGGAGGTACCACCCCGTCGACGGTGACCCTCCCGGCGGCCACCAGACGGTCGGCCTCCCGCCGGGAGGCCACACCGGAGCGGGCCAGCCAGCGCCCCAGCCGCTCACGGGGCATCCTGCTCACCAACCTCTGCCGCCCGCTCCAGCCAGCTGCCCGCCGCCGGGTCCTGGAGCGGTGGCAGGTCCTCGATCTGAGGAATTCCCACCACCTGGAGGAAGTGCAGGGTGGTGGCGAAGAGACGGGCCCGGCCGGGGCCATCGGCGCGGCCCACCTCGGCGATGAGGCCGTGGCGGCCCAGGCTCTCCAGGACCGCCTCGCAGTTGACCCCCCGGATGGCCTCGATGGCGGCCCTGGTGACCGGCTGCCGGTAGGCCACGATCGCCAGGGTCTCGAGCGCGGGCTTGGACAGCCGCCCGGCCACCTCGGGCCGCAGGGCCCTCTCCACCGCCCACGCGGTGGTGGGGTGGCTGACCAGCTGGAGCTCCTCGAGGTGGCGCTGGAGCATCAACCCGGTCCCCTCGAGGGCAGCGGCCCCAGCCACCGTCACCCGCTCCAGCTCCTCGCGACTCAGCTCCAGGGTGGCGGCCAGGTCCGAGATCAAGATCGGCTCCGCCCTGACGAAAAGGACCGCGATCAGCGCCCCCGCCAGCTCCACGTCGGCGCTGCCCATCTCAGCCGCCACCGACGGGCTCCACCAGGATCGGGCTGGTTGGGCTCGCCTGAGTGCAGACGACCTCACCTGTGAAGACCAGTTCCAGCAGAGCCATGAACAGCGCCACCGCCTCCATGCGGTCACCGGCGGCGGCGAAGACCTCGGCGAACCGCACCGGCGGCTGGCCGGCGAGCAGCCGGCGGAGCTGGTCCATCTTCTCGGTGACCGAGTAGCGAGGGAAGGAGAACTCCATCTCGACCAGGTCCGGCAGCCTGGCCAGCAGCGCGCCCAGGGCCACCGCCAAGCTCTCCGGGCTGAGCTGCAGCGACGCCCTGGGCTCGACCGGCAACCCCAGCACCCGGAGGAATGCCTTGGGCCCGGCGCTGGAATCGGCCAGCAAGACTCCAGCCGCGGCCTTGAAGAGCCGGTATTCGGCCAGTCGCGCCCCGGGGTCCGCCACCTCCACCGCCTCCGACTCACTGGTAAGGGCGGCGTCGGTGGCGTCCTCCAGGTGGCGCCCCATCTTGATCTCCAGCAGCCTGGCCAGCACCTGGAGTGACTCGGCGGCCCAGAGCAGGTCAAGCTCACCGTCCCCTGCCCGGACCTCATCGCCGAGATGGCGGCTAAGATCGGCCAGCCCTACGGTGCCAAGGTCCAGCTCGCCCCGTTGGGCCTCGAGCAGCATGGCGGTCAGCTTTTCCAACCCCGCCGCCTGCTCCGGGGTGGCCAAGGCTCAGGCCTCCCGCGCCGGGAGGCCCACGGCCTGGAGCAACTCCTCGGCGTGGGCCCGTGCCGCTCCCGGAGTCGCCTCCCCGGCCAGCAGTCGAGCAAGCTCCTCCACCCGCTCTCGACCCCGAACCTCCACGACCTCGCTGTGGGGGCGGCCGTCCCGCTCCGACTTGACCACCACCAGGTGGGTGTCCGCCCGGGCCGCAATCGGGGCCAGATGGGTGATGCAGATGACCTGATGCCGGGTCGCGACCTCCCGCATCAGCTCCCCCACCCGGTTGGCGGCCTCCCCGCCAAGTCCCTGATCGATCTCGTCGAAGACCACGGTGGAGACCCCGGATTCGCGAGTCAGATGGGACAGCAGGGCCAGCGCCACCCGGGCGAGCTCGCCTCCCGAGGCCACCTCTGCCAGCGGCCGAGGAGGATCCCCCGGGTTGGCAGCCAGGTCGAAGGCGACCCGGTCCCGACCCTCGGGACCCACGGCGAAACGCCGCCCGTCCGGGCCAGGAATGCCACTGTCATCCTCGACCTGCCAGATCCGGACCTGGAACTCCGCCTTGGGCATCAGCATCCGACGCAGATCGGCGGTCACCGCCCGGGCCAGCCTGGCCCCGACCTTGGCCCGGATCGCGGACAGCCGACCCGACTCGGCCGCCATCTCCCGTTCCAGCTCCGCCCGCTCCCGGCCCAGACGCTCCAGCTCGCCGTCCCCCTGGTCCGCCAACCGCAGCAGGGCCGCCGCCTCATCCCGGCGTACCACGGCGGCCTCCACCGAGCCGCCGTGGCGGCGCGCCAGCCGGCCCAGCAGGTCCAGACGCTCCTCGACCTCCGCCAGCTGCGCGCTGTCGTCGGGGAGCCGGGTCAGGTAGGAGCTCAGGCTCAGCTGGAGCTCGCGCAGGCTCTCCAGGGAGGCGTCGGCCTGCTCCAGCAGCCGGTCCAGCTCAGGGTCGATCCCCACGACGGCTCGAGCGCCATGGAGCGCCCCCGCCATCCGGTCGGCGGCGCCGGTCTGACCCTCCCCCCCAGCCACAGCCTCGCGGACCGCCAGCGACGCCTCCCGCAGTCGGGTGGCGTGGGCCAGCCGCTGTCGCTCCCGCCCCAGCTCCACTTCCTCACCGAGCCGGAGGTTGGCCGCCTCGAGCTCGAAGAGGTCGAGCCGGGCCTGCTCCAGCTCCCCCCGTTGCCGGGAACGGAGCGCGCCCTGATGCTCCGCCGCGGAACGGTTCGCCTGGCGGAGCGCCCAGAGCTCGCCGACCCGGCCCACGGACGCGGCCGCCGGACCGCCCCCCAAGTCGTCGAGCGCGGCCCGCTGCTCCGCCTCCCTAAGCCACAGCGAGGAGGCCCCCTGGCCCTGGACGTCCACCAGCAGTACGGACAGATCGCGAAGGCCGCTGGCCGGCACCAGGCCCCCGTTGGCCCTGGCGCTGCTCCTCCCCGAAGCCAGCAGCTCGCGGGTCAGCACCAGGGTGTCCCCGCAGGTAACCCCGAGCTCCCGGCACGCCGTGCCGACCCGCTCCGAGGGCTCGGTGAAGGCGGCGCTGGCACTGGCCCGGTCGGCCCCACGGCGGACCAGGTCGGGGTCGGCTCGCTCCCCCAGGCAGAGTCCTAGGCCCGCGAGCAGCACCGACTTGCCCGCGCCGGTCTCACCGGTGACGGCATTGAAGTGATTGCCGAATCGAGCCTCGGCGCGCTCGATCACAGCCAGGTTCTCCACCCGCAGCTCCCCCAGCACGGCTCAGCCGCGCTGGGGGCGGGGGGGCGCCGGAGGGACCTCGTCGTCCTCGTAGGGGGACTTGAGGACCGCGCCGAAGCCGGTCTTCGACCGGAGCCGCTGGAAGAAGCCCGGGCTCCCGGGAGGCCGGACCAGGTGGAGCTCGGGTCCCCGCTGGGCGATCAGCTCCCCGCCCGCGTCCAGCCGGCCCCACGGCCGGCCGTCCGCAGCCACCACGGCGTGACCCCGCTCGAAGCCGATCCTCACGTCCAGGGTGTCCGGTATCACCAGCGATCGGCTGATCAGGACGTGGGGATTGAGCGGGGTCAGCACCAGGGCAGGCACCCTGGAATCAACCGGTGGCCCGCCCGCCGACAGGGAGTAGGCGGTGGAGCCCAGAGTGGTAGCGAGGATCAGGCCGTCAGCGTCGAAGACACCGACCAGCTGGTCATCGCTGTGAACCTCCATCCGGAGCAGGTTCACCCCCTCGGTCTTGACCACGATCTCGTTGACCGCCACCTCCAGAACCCCCACCAGGGCGCCGCCCCGCTCCGAGCGCAGCTCGGCCCGAAGACTGCGGCGGCGGTCCGTCTCGAAGTCGCCCCGGATGAACGCCTCCAGGGCGGCTGGCAGCTGGCTCATCTCCACGTTGGTGAGGAAGCCCAGCTGGCCTCGATTGACGCCCAGCAGCGGCACGCCCCGTGGCGCCGCCCGCTGGGCCGAGTAGAGCAGGGTGCCGTCTCCGCCCACGGACACCAGCAGCCGGGCACCCCCCAGCTCCCGGGCCAGCGTCTCCTCGGGGTCGGCCTGGGCCACCCAACAACGCAGACCGGCGGCCTCGACCACCGCCATGGCCCGCCTCAGCACCGGCGAGTCGGCGGACTCCCGGAAGTGGAGCACGAAGCCGACCGAGCCCGGGAGATCGACCGGTCTCACGCTGGCCTCTGGCTCTGGGCGCCTGACATCGCGCTTAGGATGTTATTTCCTCACCCCGGGCCGAGGACAGGGCTGCGATCAGAAGAGCAACCCCACGGCCACACCCAGGACGATTCCGGCCAGCACCTCGTAGGGGGTGTGGCCGAGGAACTCCCGGAGCCGTTCGTAGCGGAAGCCGAGGTTGCTGCGCAGGTCGTCGATCATCTGGTTCAGGATCACGCTCTGCTGGCCGGCCGCCCGGCGCACCCCGGTGGCGTCGTAGACCACCACCATGGTGAGGATCCCAACCGCTGCGAAGAGCGGGGAGCCCAGCCCCAGCTTCCGGGCCACCATGGTGGTGAGGCAGACGGTGAGGGCGGTGTGGGAGCTGGGCATCCCACCCGACATCCCCAGCGTGCGCAGGCTGAGACGGTGCTCCCGCCAGGAATCGGTCACCACCTTGAGGAACTGGCCGATGGCCCAGGCCAGGAGCGGTACCCAGAGGAGCTGGTTGGTGAGGAGCGCGCTCACGGGACCGGCTCAGCCGTCAGCCACCCCAGCATCGCGCTCCACGTTCTCCAGCCCGAGAGGACGCTCCTGGGGCAGGCCGTCAGGCCCGGCGGTGAGCTCGGTGACCCGGCGCTCGGCGCCGTCCAGCAGGGCCGCGCAGCGACGGACCAGCCGGACTCCGCGCTCATAGAGTTCCATCGCCTCCTCCAGTGCCACCTGGCCGTCCTCGAGCCGGACCAGGACCGCGTCCAGATCGCCGAGCGCGGATTCGTAGTCGAGCTGCTCCGGGTCGAGTGAGGACACCATCTCCCGCTGCTCTGGATCAAGCCCCATCGGTTCCACCCTCCGGCTCCAGCTGAACTTCGATCACCCGGCTCCGCAGCCGACCCCTGTGCAACCGGGTGGCGACCGTCGCCCCGACCGTCACCCGCTCCGCATCGCGCAGAACCTCGGGCCCTGCCTCGGTGAGGGTGATCGAATACCCCCGTCCCAGCACGGCCAGGGGGCTCAGGGCCTCCAGCCTACCAACCCTGCCTGAGAACTCCTCGCGAGACTGCCTGAGGCGCGGGGCCGGTCCCCGGGCCCGGAGCAGCCCCAGCCGCGATCGAAGGCCCAGGACCTCAGCCCCCGTCGTCCTGCGGATGGTCAGGGCGAGCCGCTGCTGGCGGCGGTCGAGGTCGATCCGGCCGGTGGCCAGCCGCACCGCCGGTGCCAGCCGCGCCAGCCGAGCCCGGCTGGCCGCGAGGGCCCTGCGCTCCTGGGCCACCCGGGCCTCCCCTCCCCTCCAGAGCCGCACGGAGTGCGCGCCAAGGTCGGCCCTGATCCCGGCCAGGTCCGGGACCGCCAGCTCGGCGGCGACCGAAGGCGTCGGTGCCCGGCGATCGGCCACGAAGTCCACCACCGAGCTGTCGGTCTCGTGGCCCACCCCCGAAACCACCGGATGGGGACAGGCCAGCACGGCACGGGCCAGGTCCTCGGAGTTGAACGCCTGGAGATCCTCCAGGGATCCGCCGCCGCGGACCAGCAGGACCACGTCGACCGCGGCCCTACCAGCCAGTTCCAGGGCTTCGATGATCTCGCGGACCGCCCCCTCGCCCTGGACCAGGGTGGGCACCACCACCACGTCGGTGATCGGGCAGCGACGCTGGACCACATGGATCACGTCCTGGATCGCCGCTCCGTGCCGAGAGGTGACCACCGCGATCCGGCGGGGCAGGAAGGGCAGCGGCCGCTTGCGGTCCGCGGCGAAAAGCCCCTCCGCCTCCAGCCGGGCCACCAGCTGCTGAAACGCCAGGGCCAGCGCCCCCACCCCCTGGGGCTCGAGCCGGTCCAGGTAGAGCTGGAGGGACCCGCCCGGTGCGTACAGAGATACCTTCCCATGGCCGATCACCCGCATCCCAGTGCTGGGCTCGAAGGCCAGCGAGCCGGCCTCCCGGCGGAACATGGCCGCCTTGAGCACCGCACGGTCGTCCCGGCCCGCTCGGCAGTCCTTGAGGTTGAAGTACCAGTGGCCGGCAGCGGAGTGGTGGCAGTCACCCAGCTCCGCCTCCACATAGACGTCCTGGAGGTCGGGCTCCTCCTCCAGGGCGAGCCGGATCAGTGAGGCGAGTTCACCGACCTGGAGTACGCGCACCCGCTTCCTCCCGGGAGCCACTCCGGGCCCCCGCGACGTTGCCCAGCACCCCGTTGACGAACCGGCCGGCCTCCTCGCCAGCCATCTCCTTGGCCAGCTGGACCGCCTCGTCGATCACCACCGCCACCGGCTCCGTCCGGCGCCAGCAGAGCTCTTCCGTGGCCACCCGCAGCACCGCCCGCTCCAGCGCCCCCATCTGGTCCATGGACCAGTTGGTGGAGCAGCTGGCAATGGTGCGGTCGATCTCCTCCCGGTGCGCCACCGCGCCCCCCAGCAGATCCTCGAGAAAAAGCCGGCTGTTCCGTCCCTGGGGCTCCTGCTCCAGGTGGTAGTCGAGGGGCTCTTGCCAGTTGCCGGGCTGCAGCTCCAGCTGGAAGAGGATCTGGACCGCCAGCTCGCGGGCCCGGTGCCGCGCGCCCAAGGCTCAGTTCTCCTCGATTTCGGCTATGTGCAGGTTGATCTCGACCGCGTCCAACCCCAGCATGCTGTGGACGGCATGGGCCACCTTGTCCTGGAGCTCTTCTGCCAGCTGCCCGATCGAGGCCTCCGGCGTGATGGCCAGGAACAGGTCCATCTTGATGCCGGTGTCGCCCACCATCTGCAGCCTCACCCCGCGGTGGCCGTTCTGACGGTGGAGCGGCAGCGAGACGCCCCGCCCTCCCGGCTCGCACATCCCCGCCACCCCCTTCACCTGGGTGGCCGCCAGGACGGCGATCCAGGCGACCACCTCAGCCGCCACCCGGACCCGGCCCGGCGGCGGTGAGCCCGCCCGCCTGAGCAGGGACGTGCTCACAGCACCCGCTCCAGGTACTTCCCGGTCCTGGTGTCCACCTTGAGCCTGTCCCCCACCCCGACGAAGAGCGGGACATCGACCACCAGGCCGGTGTTGAGAGTGGCCGGCTTGCTGGCGCCGGTGGCGGTATCACCCCTGAAGCCGGGGTCGGTGTCGGTCACCGCGAGCTCCACGGTGATCGGAAGCTCGACACCGATCACCTTGCCGTCATAGCGGAGCACGTAGAGGTGGTCTGACTCCTGGACGAACGAGGACGCCTGCCCGAACTGACCCTCGTCCAGGGGGTACTGCTCGTAGGTCTCGCTCTCCATGACCACGTAGTGGTCACCGTCCCGGTAGAGGAACTGGACGTCCACCTTCTCGATCCGGGCCCTGGGGAAGCGCTCCTCGGGGCGGAAGGTCTCCTCGGTCACCGCCCCGGTGGTGATGTTCCGCAGCCTGGTGCGCACCACCGCCGTGCCCCGCCCGAGCTTGATGTGCTCGAACGAGAGCACCTCCCAGAGCTGCCCATTGCGCTCGACCGTGGTGCCCGACCGCAGTTCCCCGGCGTTGATCATCCGTTCGCTCCTGTCACTTTCTCCGCGGCCGACGGCCCCAACCCTGCCGGGGCAGAGCTGATGATGCCAGCTTTGGGGCTCCGGCACCGGCCGCCCGCCCCCCAGCTAACCGATCCGGCTCAATTCACCGGCGCCCGCCCCTTGGTCCCAGCTCGCCGTCCCCTACCTTGCGACGTCGCTGTTAGAACTTGCGGCCGGACCGCGACGTCGGGGGGATCGGCCCCGCCTAGGCTCAACCCGATGACCGCCAACTTGCTCCAACCCGCGGTGGGGAAAGCGGCGGGGAGCCTTCCCAGCTCGATCGTGATCGCGTCACTCTCCAGGTCACTGGACCTGGCCGAGGGCGAGCCGATGGGGCACGCGATCCGTTCCTGCTGGCTGGGGATGCAGGTCGCCAAGTGGTTGGAGCTGCGCCCCGCCGAGTGCCAGGATCTCTACTACGCCCTGCTCCTCAAGGACGTCGGCTGCTCTGCCAACGCCTACGGCGTCACCCACTGGTTCCAAGCCGACGACCTCTCGACCAAGGCTGAGCTCAAGGTCACCGACTGGGGCAGCCAGTGGCGCTCCCTGGTCTTCGCCATCCGCCAGACCGCGCCCACCGCGCCGATCACCCGGCGCATGGCCCAGCTGGTCTCGCTGGGGAGCCGGGGACCCAGCCTCGCCAACGAACTGCTCGAGCTCCGCTGCACCAGGGGCGCGGAGCTGGTGCGCCAGCTGGGCTGGGCGGAGCCGGCGGCCGCCGCCGTGATGAGCCTCGACGAGCACTGGAACGGGTCCGGAAGGCCGAGGGGCCTGAAGGGCGAGGAGATCCCCATCCTCTCCCGGATCGCCCTCCTGTCCCAGACGGTGGAGATCTTCTGGCGGCGGGGCGGGGGCAGGGCCGCCGAGACCCTCCTGAGGCAGCGCCGGGGCAAGTGGTTCGACCCCGTCCTGGTGGACCTGGTGCTGGCTCACGCCGGCGCCGCCAGGCTCTGGCACCAGATGGCGGCGATCTCTCACCCCGAACACATCGGCAACCTTGACCCGGAGCCCCGGCCCATCTCCTCGGACCAGCTAGACGACATGATCCGGATCGCGGAGGTCTTCGCCGGGGTGGTCGATGCCAAGTCCCCCTGGACCACCAACCACTCCACCCGCACCGCCGCCATCGCCCGTTTGATGGCGGAGATCATGAACCTCCCCCCCAGCGAACAGGACCGGGTGGGGCTGGCGGGGTTGCTCCACGACCTCGGGAAGCTGGCGGTCAGCAACTCGATCCTGGACAAGGGTGGGCCACTCCTCCCCGAGGAGATGGAGGAGATGCAGAGGCACACCGCCATCACCTACGAGCTCCTCTCCCCGCTCTGGAACTTCGACGACGTCGCCGAGATGGCCGCGGCGCATCACGAGCGGCTCGACGGCAGCGGATACCATCGCCACCTGCGCGGGCCCGAGATGCCCCATGGGGCCCACATCCTGGCCGTCGCCGACGTCTACGAGGCCCTCACCGCTCACCGCCCCTACCGGCGTGGGATGGACGGCGACGAGGCGCTCAAGACCCTGAAACCTGACCAGGGCACCAGGCTGGCCGGGGAGCCGATCACCGCCCTGGAGAACTTGGTCGCCTCCCAGCGGACCTAGGCTCGGTCGCCGCCAGCCCCTACATGAAGTAGAGAATCAGGCCCGCCCCGGCCACCAGGAAGGGCCCGTAGGGAACCACGTCCCGCAGCGTGACCCTCCGGGTCACCAGCAGCAGCACTGTGATCACCCCTCCGATCAGGCTCCCCGCGATCAGCGCCCACAGAGCGTAGAGCTGACCGTAGTTGAGGCTCATCCCGGTGATGGCTCCGATCAACATCCCCAGCTTGACGTCGCCCCAGCCGAAGCCCTGCCCCCGGTGGAAGATCGCGCTGACGACGGCGAAGGGCAGCAGGAGCCCGCCCCCGACCAGGATGCCGAACAGGGACTTGAGCAGCGACAGGTCGGGACTGAAGCTGGCCAGGGCCAGGGCCAGCACCAGGGCCGGCAAGGTCACCACGTCCAGGATCAGCCGGTGCTTGAGGTCGAAGCCCATGACCTGGAGCAGAACCAGGATCCAGAGGCTGTGGACCAGCAGGCCCGCCCCCATGCCCTGGCGCAGGGCGAACGCGGCAAACCCCACGAAGCCCAGGAGCGGTAGCAGCGCCAGCTCCAGCGCCGTCGGCCCCAGCTTCGGCGCTGGATCATCGTCCTTCAGCAACCGCTCCAGTTGCAGCGATAGCTGGCCCGCGAGGCCCCCTCCGAGCAGGCCCAGCACCCCCCATCCCACCGCCTCCGGCGGGGTCACCGGCAGGTCCTCGCCCGAGGGCGACCGCGGCGGCCTGGGCTCACCCCAGTCCGGCCTGCTGGATCTGTTCGTCGTGCTGGGCCAGGGTCACGCTGTACTCAACCTCACCGTTGGGCAGGGCCAGAAAGTAGAAGTATCCGCTGGGGGTGGGGCTGAGCACCGCGGCGATGGCCGTCAGGCCGGGGCTGTCGATGGGGCCCGGGGGCAGCCCGGTGTGGAGGTAAGTGTTGTAGGGGGAGGCGAAGCTGGTGTTGACCGTGGTGCTGTCGTCTCCGGCCAGGGACTGGGCGTAGAGGACGGTAACGTCGCTCTCCAGGGGCATCCCGGCGTGGAGCCGGTTGAAGAACACCCCCGCGACCAGCCCTCGGTCGTGGGCGGTGGCAGCCTCGGCGGAGACGATCGAGGCCAGCACCACCACCTGGTAGGGGGTGAGCCCGACGCTGGTCGCCTTGGCGACGATGGCCTGCCTAACCCGGCTATCGAAGTCCTGGAGCTGCTTCTCGAGCATCTGGTACGGCGTCACCCGGGGCAACACCTGGTAGGTGTCGCCGAAGGCCAGCCCCTCCCACCCGGCCCCCGCAGGGGTGCCCGGCAACGGGGAGATCCCGGGGAAGCTGGTGGGGTGGTTCACCTCCTGGAGGTAGCTCCGAGCCGAGAAGAGTCCCTCTCTCTGGAGCAGATCCGCCTCCTGGACGGCCCGGAGCCCGTCCGGGATCGTGACGTTGAAGGCCTGACTGACGGGGGGCCCCTTGAGGACGTCCACCACCTCACCCACGGTCATGCCCCGGTCAAGCCGGAACTCGCCGACCTTGAGGTCCTTGTCGAGGCCCTGGGTCTCGGCGAAGAGCTTGAAGAGGAAGCTGTCGCGGACCACCCCCTGGCTCTGGAGGTGGTTGGCGACCTCCCCCAGTGACTCCCCTCGAGACACGGTGAACAGCAGCTTGCTCTGCTGGGTGCTCTGCACCGGGCTCAGCTGGCTGCGGACGTAGAGGGCCAGCCCCCCGGCGGCGACCAGCAGCACCACCACGACCACAATCCCGACCAGGCAGCAGGAACGTCTCACCGCCCCACCCTCACCCCGGCGGCCAGGGCCTGCTGCAGGATCAGGGCTGCGGCCACCTGGTCGCCCACCTGGCGCCGCCGTGACCGGGACGCGCCCCAGGCGACCAGCTGGCGCTCCGCCTGCCTGGTGGTGAGCCGCTCGTCCACGTAGCTGACCGAGATCCCGGTGGCGCCAGCGACCGCGGCCCCGAACGCCCTCGCCTCGCGGGCCGCCTCGCCCTCCCCACCATCCATCTGCAGCGGCAGGCCGACGACGATCTCCGTGACCGAGAGCTCTCTAGCCATCTCCACGATGCGGTCGAGGTCGCGACCGTCATTCCGCCTGATCACGGTTGCGTGGGGCTGAGCGATGGTCCTGCTCTCGTCGCTCACCGCCACCCCCACCCGGACCCGGCCAGGGTCCAGCGCCAACACCCTCCCGGGGACGGGGAACGGGCTCGGCTCAGCCAGCGTGGTGCCCCTGGGAGATCGAGACCCTCACCAACTGGATCCGTCCGGAGAGGATCGGCAGCCAGGGCAGCCCGAAGGGTGACTGTTTGATGACGACGGTGCTGGAGCCGGGGAGCCGGGAGAGCAGGTAGGTCCTGGCCGCCCCCGGGCTCATGAAGGCCAGCTTGGCCCGGAACGGCTCGAGGTCCAACTTCGCCGCCCAGTACCCCACCGCGCGGACGCTGAGGGTGACCGCGCCGCCGGCCCCGGCCGAGACCACCTCGGGAGTTCCGATCTCAGGGTTCGACAGCAGCACGGACTGGGAGGGGACCTTGGTCCTGAGGTCCTGCAGCGCCGCCGCCTTGGCCGCCGCGGGACTGTAGGCGCTGGCACTCGCACTCACCGTCACGGTCAGGGTCTGGGTGGTGGCCGCCGGACAGGGAGTCGAGGCGCTGGTGTTGCACCCCGCCGGAAGGGTGGGATTGGTCACGGTGAGCTGGATCCCGCTCCCCGCAGAACTCTCCGCCACCACGTCGCTGCCGGCCTTGTTCTTGAGCTGCTGCTCCGCCTCCTTGGTCAGGCTGAGGTCGACCGTCTGCTCCTGCTGCTGGGCGGCGGCAGCATCGGTAGTCGAGAAGACCGATTGGGTCTTGGCATCCTGACCGCCGGTCATCGCCGCCTGGTTGGCGACAGTCAGCGAGGGGGCGGGACTGAGACACTCACCCGGGTGGGCACTGGGACCGACGCACTCGGTGCCGGAGGCGTTGGGCCAGGTCCAGGCCGAGGAGCCAACGTTGCCGGCAGTGCCCACGGTGCTGGCATCGGCCTGGACCGGCACCCCTGTGGACGTGCCCACTGAGCAAAGCGGGAGTGCGACTGTGTCCGATTCACCCGCCACCGTGGGGGTGAAGCTGACCCCGCTCGTGCCCTGGTCCACGAAGCTGGGCGCCGCGCTGCCGTCGAAGCTGAGGGTGGGGTCAGTCAGCCCGGTCGAAGAGCCCGAGCAGAACTCCAACGTTCCGGTGGCCGCCACCGGCGCCAGGGCCTGGGTGCCGCTGGGGGTGACCGTGAAGTTCTGGCTGAGGGTGCTGGACTGGACCGTCCGGGCGGGGATCTGGTCCAGGGTCACGCCACTGCGAGTTCCGACGCTTCCCTGGATGGTGGCGGTGTCGGTGAGGTGGTGGGCCGGCACCCCCAGGGTCACGGTCGCCGAGGGCAGGAGGAAGAGGACCGCCAGCACACCCACAACGAAGATCCCCAGGCCGCCGGCGATGGTCAGGTTGCGGCCCCGCTGGGTGCGCCACCAACCCTTGAAGCGCTCCCCCCAACCCCCGGCCGCACCACCCTCGGTCGCGGCGACCAGGGTCGCGGGGCTGCGCCGCGCCAGAGCCCTCGTGGGCGCGGCCCCGGCGGCGGCCGTCGTGGCCGCCGCGGCGGCAGTGATGTCCGGCACCCCTCTCAGCGGAGCACCCTGCTCGAGACGGGCCAGTGAGGGGAAGGTGGGAAAGCCGGTGCGCATGGCCAGGGCCTGGATCTGGGGATCCCCGGAGACGATCGCGATCCGCTTCTGAAAACCGCGCGTGTACTGCATCAAAAGGCGCATGTCCAGAGGCGAGCGCAGCACATGCCCCTGGGGGGGCACCACGAAGACCAGGTCCCGTTCACCCTCGGCCCGGCGAATCCGGTCCACCAGGTCGGTGATCTGGTCGTTGGGTTCGACGTAGAGAAGTTTGGCCATGAAGGTCAGCCCTCCAGCCTCATCGTGCCAACGGCGTCCTGGCGCCCGACGTTACGCACCATCAGTACCACGGATCGCCTTGGCCACCTTGCGCAGCATCCCCTCCAGGCCCTGCCCGGCCTCGGCGGTGTCCTCGATCTGGCCGCAGCCCTGGTAGGCGAGCCCCATCGGAACCACGTCGGCGGGCGAGGTCAGCAGGCCGGTGGTGTCGTGGACTGCGGTCAGCTCCTCGGGCGCCAGCCGGCGGAAGACCGGCGGCTGAACGAAGGGCAGGTAATCGGTCCAGCGCAGGGCGCTGAGTTGCTCCACCACCTCGGGGAGGAGCGAACCCCCGCCGCAGAGCCTGACCGAGGTCGGCAGCGGTCGGCCCTTGGCCAGGTCGTGGATCAACAGAGCCACCCCCTGGGACAGAACCTCGGCGGACTCGCCCATGGCCCGGCGCACCAAGGCCTGCTCCTGGCCGGCGAGTACCCCCGCCGAGTGACGCAGCTTGAGGCTCTCGGCCAACGGCAGAGGAAGGTTCATGTCGTTGGCCAGCTTGCGGGTGAAGGACCGGCCCCCCAGCTCAAACATCCTGGTCGACTCCAGGACCGCATTACGGACCAGGCTCACGGTGGTGGTCCTGGCCCCGATGTCGATGAAGATGGCGCCAGCCTCGAGCACCTCCGGGCTGGAGGCCAGGCGGGCCAGGGCGTAGGGCTCAGCGACCGCCTCCAGCAGCTCCAGGTCCAGGGCCTTGGCAATCTCCTCCACGGCCGCGTACTGGCCCTCGGTGGCAAAGGTGTTGAAGACGGTGAGCTCGACCTTCTGACCCTGGTACCGGAGCGGGTCCAGGACCGGCTGGCCGTCCACCTTGGCCGCGGTTATCGACGAGTGGACCAGCCGGAGGGCGCCGTCGGACTCCACCGCGGAGTCCTCCTCGAGGCGGGCCTGGGCCTCGCGGAGGGCGCGTCGCTGGATCCCCTCGACCTGGTCATCGAGTTCGCGCTGGGAGATCCGCATCTGGGGCCGGCCCCGGACCCTGGAGCCGGCACTGCTCATGGCCCGGACCCGGGGACCGCCGATCCCGATCATCAACCGGGTGGGGATCACCTCGGCCATGTCCTCTGCCGACTCCAACGCCGAGTGGCAGCCCTCGATCACCGACTCCAGGTCGACGGGAACCCCCGGGTCGGTCGGGCCGGGGCCCTGCTCCGACCGACCGACACCCAGGACTATCGCCTCCCCGGCCTCTTTCTTGACGACCAGCGCCTTGATCACCTGGGTGCCGACGTCGAGGGCGGTCACGTGGGTCCGGGGCTGGCGGCGCGCCGACGTGACCTGCGGCATCTCAGCCCTCCTCCTGACTCGACCCAAGGATGGTACGCAAGGTTGCCAGCGCGGCGGCGTGCCCGCCGGGGGACACCCGCCCCTGGCCAAGCTGCTGGTTGCCCCCCCCACCGCCGCCCTCACGACAGACGGCGGCGGCAATCCGGCCGGCGCTGAACCCGCTCGCGCCCAGGTCCGGTGAAAGCTTGATCACCAGCTCATCGCCGGCCAGCACTGCGGCGCACCCCCGGCCGATCGCCTCCAGCAGCTGGTCAGCCCGCCTACGCAGCTCGCGCCGGTCCAGCTTGCCCGGCAGGTCCAGCAGCGTCAGCGTGGTGCCTCCGACCCGCTCCGTGGACGGCGCCGGGCCACCCACGGCCGCTGGCCGGCGGCGCTCGTCCACCAGCTGGCGCTCGAGTTGCCGCACCCGCCGCTGCAGATCCTCCACCCGGCCCACCACCTCCAGGGCCGGCGCGTGAAGCAGCCGAGCCAGCCCCGACGTCTGACCCCGCAGCCCCTCCCACCAGCTCTCGGCGGCGCCTCCCGCCACCATCTCGATCCGGCGCAGCCCCGAGCCCACGCTGTGCTCCCCGGTGAGAACCGCCGCTCCAATCTCCCCCGAGCGGGTGACGTGGGTCCCTCCGCAGAGCTCCTGGGAGAAGTCGCCGAAGCTCACCACCCGCACCTCGTCGGAGTAGGTCTCCTCGGGCAGGGCCAGCGCCCCCCGCCGCCGCGACTCGTCCAGGGAGAGCAGCTCCACCCGCCGCTCCAGGTTGGCGCGGATGGCCCAGTTCAGCAATCGCCCCAGCTCCAGGAGCTGCTCCTCGGTCAGCGCCCGAGGCCAGCTGAAGTCGAAGGTGGCATGGTCGGGGCTCACCAGCGAACCCCGCTGGACCACGCCCTCGCCGAGGAGGCGGTGCAGGGAGGCGTTGAGCAGGTGGGTGGCTGAGTGATGGGCGGCGCAGCCCCGACGGTGGTCTAGATCGACCATGGCGGAAACCTCCTCTCCCACCCGCAGGTCCCCCACCAGGATCCGGCAGCGGTGCACCCGTGACGCCGGGGGTTGGGGCAGCGTGTCCACCACCTCAGCCTCTCCCCCGCTCCAGACCAGCCGGCCGCGGTCCCCGACCTGCCCGCCACCCTCGGCGTAGAAGGGGGACCGCTCCAGCACCGCCTCCACCTCCTCGCCCGCCCCCGCCAGCTCCACCGCTTCGCCATCCCGAAGCAGAACCGCCACCCGGCTCGGCAGCTCCAGGTCGGTGTACCCCACAAACTCGGTCGGCGGCAGCTGGGGCCGGGCCTGGCCCACCCCGGCCCTGGACCGGCTGCCCCGGGCCAGCTGACGCTGCTCCTGGAGCAGCGTCGCGAACGCCTCCTGATCCACTCGAAGGCCCCTTGCCTGGGCCAGCTCCTCGGTCAGCTCGGAAGGGAAACCGTAGGTGTCGTGGAGTCGAAACGCGTCGGCACCCGAGATCAGCCCCGATTCCGCCGCGGCCGCGGCCGCCTCAAAGTGTTCGCGGCCCCGGGCCAGGGTCTCATCGAAGCGTGCCTCCTCTTGCTCGATGACCGCCCGGATCGTGGCGGCGCCACTTGCCAGCTCGGGGTAGGGCTCGCCCAGCACCGAAACCACCACCGGGACGCAGGGGCCCAGCCCGCCGGCGACCTCCAGGCTGGACGCGCTGACCAGGGCTTGGCGGACCAGGTGACGGAGCACGTACCCCCGGCCCTCGTTGCCTGGCAGCACCCCATCGGCGATCAGCATGCAGGCACCTCGGGCGTGGTCCGCGAGCCGGCGCAGGTGGCGATCGCGGAAGGCTCCGCCCGGCGCCCCCGACCGGCGCGACCGCCCGGCAAAGTCCTGGAGGATGGGGGCGAAGAGATCGGTGTCGAAGATGGAGGTGCACCCTTGCACCGCCATGGCGATCCGCTCCAACCCCATCCCGGTATCCACCCCCGGTTGGGGGAGCGGCACCCTGGTTCCGTCCTCCAGCTGCTCCGAGTCCATGAAGACGAGGTTCCATATCTCGAGGAAACGTTCGCCCTGGCCGGGGGTCTGTCCCGGTCCGCTTCCAAAGCTCTCGCCCAGGTCGAAGAAGATCTCGCTGTCAACGCCGCAGGGACCGGTCGGCCCGGCCTGCCAGAAATTCTCCTCCAGCTGGACCACCCGCTCCTCCCCGATTCCGGCCACCTTGGTCCAGAGCCGGAGCGAGTCCTGGTCGGAGGGATGAACGCTGTAGTAGAGCCGGTCCGGGTCGAGCCCGAAGCCGCGGGTGAGGAGCTCGAAGGCGTAGCCGATGGCCTCCGCCTTGAAGTAGGCGCCGAAGCTGAAGTTGCCCAACATCTCGAAGAAGGTGTCGTGGTAGAAATCCCCCACCGCATCGATGTCGGTGGCCCGGAACACCTTCTGGCAGGAGGTGAGCCGGGCCTGCGGCGGTGGCCTCTGGCCCAGGAAATAGGGCTTGAAGGGAACCATCCCGGCACTGACCAGGAGCAGGCTGGGATCGTCGCGGGGAATCAGCGGCGCGCTGGCGACCCGGAGATGGCCGTGCTGCTCGAAATACTTGAGAAAGTGGTGACGGATCTGTTGACTTAGCAATGCAGAGAACTCCAGCGGGATCGGCCGGATTCTAGCCGCTCGACGGGGGCCGGCGGCTGCGCTCTCGCCTACTCCGGCAGTTCCCGCTTGAGCTGTGCCAGCGCCGCGCGCTGAAGCCGGCTGACGTGCATCTGGCTGATGCCCAGGCGCCGCGCCACCTCGGTCTGGGGCAGCTGCTCGACAAAGCGCAGCACCATGATCTCCCGCTCCCTCGGGGTCAGGTGCCGCATCGCCCCCGCCAGCAGGTTCTGGAGCTCAATCCGGGTGAGGTTCTCGTCCTCGGCCCCGAGCCGGTCGCCGAGCTCGCCGTCTGGGTCCGACGTTCCCAGGGGGGACTCCAGCGAGACCGCCCGCTGAGCGGGGCCTGCCTCCAGCGCCTGAAGCACCTCGTCCGGCTCCAGGCCCAGCCGGCCAGCGATCTCGGGCACCGTCGGCGTGCGGCTCAGCTCCTGGCTCAGCTCGGACTGGGTGCGGACCACCCGGGCGTAGGTCTCCTGGAGCCGGCGGGGCACTCTGACGGCCCAGCTCTTGTCACGGAAGTAGCGCTTGATCTCCCCCAGGATGGTGGGGGTGGCGAAGGTGGTGAACTCCAGCCCCAGCTCGGGGTTGAAGCGGTTGAGGGCTGCGATCAGCGCCATGTAGCCGACCTGCTCCAGGTCCTCCAGCGGCTCGCCCCGGCCGGCGAAGCGCCGCGCCAGCGAGCGGACCAGAGCGGTGTACTCGTGAACCAGCTGCTCGCGGACCTTGGGGTCGTGAGTCTTGGAGTACTCGACGAACAGGGCCCGCTGCAGCCCCCGATCGAATCGGGGGGACGCCTGCGCAGGAGTTACCCCCGCCCCGGTCACCGCCAGCGGTACTTGGCCAGACGGACGCGCATGAGCCCGTTGCCCGCCGCCTGAAAGTCCACGTCGTCGGCAAAGCAGCGGAGCATCGAGATGGCCAGGTCCAGGGCCTGGGCGCTGGCGGCGGTCGACGGGGCCAACGGGGGACCAGCCGCCACCTGGGTACTCGGCTTCGAGCCCAGGAGCCGGACCTCGACCCGAAGGGCGTCCTCCTGGACCGCGAAGTTGATCCTCACCCGGGCATCCACGATGCCGGCCATGGCGGCCGCGCGAATGGTGTGGTCACAGGCCTCGACGATGGCGATGTTGAGCTCATCCAGCGCCTCCAGCCCCAGGCCGGCCACGCTGGCCATACCGGAGGCCGCCCGCTTGGCCACCACGATGTAATCGGGGTCGGCGGGAATCCTCAGCTCGGTCGTCGCCACTGCCCTGGAACCCATCATCTAGTTGCATGCCCTTCCCAAAGCCAGCTCAAACCTGCCCCCCAAGGCCGGCGGGCCCGGCCGGGTCCCGGCTCCGATCCCTCGAGCACCAGGTGGGTGCGCCGCACGCCGCTTTCCACATCCTCTCCAGGAGGCTCGTGGGCCGTCGACGGTGTTGGCGCTCCCGGGAAATCATCACTAGGGTCGGGTGCGGTCTTCCGGCGGGCCCGGGCCCGCGCCAACCCTAGCACGGTTCAATCGGGGCGTGGCCCAGGGGCTCCAGCCGCCCGCGGCGCCAGCCGCAGCCCCACCTCAGCCAGCTGCTCGGGCAGCACCGGGCCGGGTGCTCCGGTGAGCGGATCAGCCCCGGTCTGGGTCTTGGGGAAGGCGATCACCTCGCGGATCGAGGGCTCCCCCAGTCCCAGCATCACGATCCGGTCGACGCCGGCCGCGAAGCCGCCGTGGGGAGGGGCCCCATAGCGGAAGGCCGAGATAAGGAAGCCGAACTTGCGCTGGGCCTCCTCGGGGCTGAGTCCCAAGGCCTCGAAGACCAGCTGCTGCTGTTCCGGCCTGGTGATCCGGAGCGAGCCGCTGCCCAGCTCCACCCCGTTGCAGACGATGTCGTAGGCGCGGGAGCGAACCCGCAGCGGGTCGCTCAAGATCAGGGGCCAGTCCTCGGGGTGGGGCTGGGTGAAGGGGTGGTGCATGGGGGTCACCCCACCACCCGCCGCCACCTCGAAGAGAGGGAACTCAGTGACCCAGAGGAAGTCGAAGCGGCCCTCCGGAATCCAGCCAAAGCGGCGGGCCGCGTGGAGCCGCACCGCTCCCAGAGCGGTCGCCGCCACCCGATCTGGCCCCGCCGTGAAACAGACGCAGTCGCCCTCCTCCAGTTCGAGCTGCCGGGCCAGACCGGCCAGCTCCTGGGCGGAGAAGAACTTGGCAATGGAGCCTTCGAACTCTCCCGCCCGGCGCCACAGGTATGCCAGGCCCGCAGCCCCGTAGGTCCTGGCCACCTGCAACCATTCACCCTCCAGCTCGCCCCTGGTCAGCTCGGCCCCACCGGGAACCCGGAGCGCCCGGACGCTGCCCTTCGCCTCCAGCGCCGCCGCGAACACCCGGAAGGAAGTGGAGCGGAAGAGCTCCGAGACATCGTTGAGCTCATGGCCGAAGCGGGTGTCGGGCTTGTCCGAGCCGTAGCGGTCCATCGCCTCCCGGTAGGGCAGCCGCCGCCAGGGGGTGGGAAGGGCCATCTCGAAGGCCTCCTCCCAGGCGGCGGAGATCATCGCCTCCAGGACCTCGAAGATCTCCCCCTCCTCGACGAACGACATCTCCAGGTCGAGCTGGGTGAATTCGAATTGGCGGTCGGCCCGGAGGTCCTCGTCCCGCCAGCAGCGCGCGATCTGGAAGTAGCGTTCGAACCCAGCCACCATGGAGAGCTGCTTGTAGAGCTGGGGGGACTGGGGCAGAGCCCAGACATGCCCGGGCCACATCCGGCTCGGCACCAGGAAGTCTCGGGCCCCCTCGGGTGTGCTGGAGATCAGGGTGGGGGTCTCGATCTCGACGAAGCCCATCCGGTCGGCCTCATCCCGGAGCCGCTTGATGAAGCGGTGTCGAGCCCGGAGATTCCGCTGCATCCGGGGGCGGCGCAGGTCGAGGTAGCGGTACTGGAGCCGGACACGCTCGTCCGGCTGGGCCTCGTCGGCGGTGCCCAGCGGCATCGGCTCGGCCTGGGCCAGCACCTCGCAGCTCTCCACCGCGATCTCGACGGCGCCGGTGGGCAGGTTGGGGTTCTCGCTGCCCTCGGGACGGGGTTCGACCAGGCCCTCGACCCGCAGCACCCACTCCAGCCGGCACCGCTCGGCGACCTCCTGGGCCAGGGCCGAACGAGCCGGGTTGAAGACCAGCTGGACCACTCCGGTGTGATCCCGCAGGTCGACGAAGGTGAGCCCGCCGTGGTCCCGGCGGTGGTTGACCCAGCCGGCCAGCAGCAGCCGCCTGCCCTCGTCCGCGGCGGTCACCGTCCCGCACATGGCCCGGCCCCTCACCCCGGACCCCCGCCGGACCTGGTCGACCGCTCCCAGTCGCGAACCTGACCGGAAACCCGTTCCGCCGTGAGGACCGCCTGCTCCCCGGTGCGGAGCCGGCGCACCGTCACCCGGCGCGCCTCCACCTCCTCCTCACCGAGGATGGCCACCACCCCCGCGCCGGTCCGCTCCGCCGCCCTCATCTTGGCCTTGAGGCTGCGCCGGCCAACGTCGCAGAGGACCGCGAGGCCCTCCCGGCGCAGCCGCTGGGAGAGGTCGATCGAAAGTGGAATGGCCACCTCCTGCGCGGAGCACACCACGACCTGCAGATGGGCGCCGGCGGGCCCTGCCGGGGCCAGGCTCACCACTCGCTCCACCCCGGCGGCGAAGCCCACCCCGGGGGCCGGCGGGTAACCCAGAAGCTCGGAGAGCCCGTCATACCTACCACCGCCGAAGAGGGCGTTCTGGGCACCGAGGAGATCCTCATGCCAGACCTCGAAGGTGGTCCGCACGTAGTAGTCGAGCCCGCGCACCAGCCGGGGGTTCACCTCGAAGGGGATGGCGTAGGCATGGAGGGCGGCCTGAACCCGCGCGAAGGCATCTCGGCAGGGATCGCACAGGAACGCCTCAGTCTGAGGCGCGGTCGCCACCAGCTCCTCGGTCCCGATCTCCTTGCTGTCCAGGATTCGCAGCGGATTGCGGCGGAGCCGCTCCCGATCCAGCTCGGGCAGGGTCTCGAGGTGGGGGGCGAAGTGGTCAAGCAGCGCCTGGCGGTAGGCCGACCGGCACTGGGAGTCTCCGATGCTGTTCAACTGCAGGCTGATCCCCCCCAGTCCCAGCTCCCCGAGCCAGTCCCAGGCGACCGCGATCACCTCGGCGTCCAGCTCCGCCTCGGCGTCGCCGATCGCCTCCACCCCGAACTGATGGAACTGTCGGTAGCGGCCCCGCCCCGGGCGGTCGTAGCGGAACATGGGGCCGATGTAGCTGAGCCGGACCGGGGCGGGAAGCTGGCGCAACTCGGACTCGCCGAATGCCCGCAGAACCGGGGCGGTGTTCTCCGGCCTCAGGGTCAAAGAGCGCCCAGAGCGGTCCTCGAAGGTGTACATCTCCCGGCGGACGACGTCCGTGGTGTCCCCCACCCCCCTGATGAAGAGCTCGGTGGCCTCGAAGATCGGAGTGGCGATCTGCCGATAGCCGAATCTCGACGCCACCTCCAGGCCCACCTCTTCGGCGCGCCTCATCGCCATCAGGCGGTCGGGGAGCAGGTCTTCGGTTCCGCGCGGGCGCGAGATCGGGGGCATCGAACTGGCAGTGTAAATGGCCGCGCTGGTCCCGCCACCGGTCGGGCCGGCGACTCAGCCGGGCTCGCGCACCACCTGATGCACGTCGCGGACGCTCTCCAGCCGCTCCAGGAGCCGGCTCAGTTCGGTGAGGCTGGTGATGTCCACCGCCGCCGAAATCACCGCCGACTGGGCCCCGTCCACCTCCACCGCCGCACCGGTGAGGTTGACCTTGGCCTCGGATATGGCGATGGCCACGTCCCTGAGGAGTCCGGTGCGGTCGTGGGCCTCGATCCGCAGCCGGATCGGGTAGACCTGCCGGCTGCGCTCGTCCCAGGTCACGTCCGCTATCCGCTGGGGATCGGTGGCGTGGCGGATGTTGACGCAGCCCTCGCGGTGCACCGTCACCCCCCGGCCCCTGGTGACATAGCCCCGGATCGACTCCCCCGGGACCGGCTTGCAGCAGCGGGCAATGGTGGTCATGATGCCGTCCACGCCGGCCACGCTCACCCCCCCGCTGGGAGACGGCCTCGACACCAGTGGGATGGAGCTGGCCGGGGCCGGGGCCGCGTCGGCGGCCTCCTCCCGGGCTGCCCAGCGGAGCACCACGGTCCGGGCCGCCACCTCGCCGTAACCCACCGCGGCGAAGAAGTCGATTAGGTCGGGGATGCGAAACTCCCTGGCCAGGTCGAGCAGCCGTTGCTGGGGAATCGAGCTCAGCTGCACCCCGCGCATCCGGCGCAGCTCCCGATCCAGCAGCTCCCTGCCGCGGGTGACGTTCTCCTCGCGGCGCTCACGCTTGAACCACTGGCGGATCTTCTCCCGGGCGCTGCTGGTCTTGGCGAAGTTCAGCCAGTCCCGGCTGGGCCCGTGGCGCTCCGATCGGGTGGTGAGGATTTCAACTATGTCGCCGTTCTGAAGCAGGTAGTCGAGGGAGACCATCCGGGAGTTGACCTTGGCCCCCAGACAGCGGTGCCCGACATCCGTGTGAATCCGGTAGGCGAAGTCGATCGCCGTCGCCCCCGCGGGCAGGGAGAGCACGTCACCCTTGGGGGTGAACACGA
>PLTL01000141.1 GCA_003164475.1 Candidatus Dormiibacterota bacterium
TCGCGGTGCGCAGATGGACGGCGTGATGCGTCCGTACGCGAACAAGCACCGTGGCGACAAAGAGGCCCCCGCGCGATGACATGGGTCGCTTGGCGGGTGCAGCGCATGCAGTATCTCGTTGCCGCAGGAGTGGTGGTAGTTCTAGTGCTGTGGCTCGTTGCGAGCGGGCTGGACGGCCACGCCGGCTGGTCGCAGTACTGGAACAACGCCGACGTTTATGTCCTCTACGCTCTCCCGGGCGTGCTCGGGTTGGCCATCGGCGCCTCGCTTATCGCCTTCGAGATCGACCGCGGCACGAATCGGCTTGCTTGGAGCCAGAGCATCACACGGACCCGCTGGCTCGACCGCAAGCTGCTCGTCGGCGCCACGGTGAGCGCTGGTCTTGTCGCAGTGCTCATTCCACTACTCGACTGGTGGACGGGTGCCATGCGCTGGGGCCCCGGGATCGTGTCGAACATCGCGCCGAAGCTCTTCGGCATCACGGGCTTTGTCGCCGTGGGCTACGTGTTGTTCGCGTTCCTGCTCGGAGTCACGCTCGGAACCGTGATCGGACGCCCGGGATGGGCATTTGCCGCGGGACTCCCTATCTTTGGCGGCGTTCGGCTGCTGGTCGATGGCCTACGACCGACGCTCGTGTCCCCGGCGTTTGCGGTTAGTCCAGCGCAACCGTTTAGCGGCCCCCAGCCAAACGGTTGGGTGCTCAACGCCGCGTACCTCCCGATCGGACGGACCACCCCGGCTCCCGGCCAGACGTGGGCGAGCTCGTGGGACCGAGTCGGTTCCTGCTTCGACCAGGCACAGTCACAGGCCGGAGTGGACCGATGCGCAGCCGTCGCTCACCTCCACTACGTCACCGAGTACCAACCCGAGAGTCACTTTTGGATGCTCCAGGGGGTGGAGACAGCCGTCTACGTGGGGCTGGCGCTGTTCCTGGCAGCGGTGACGGTGGTCGCCATCCGTCGGTGGCGGATCTGAGCCACCGAGGTCGGGCCTCAGGTCGTCCCTGCACCAGCAGGCCAGGCGCGGAATCGGCAGGGCCGAAACGCCTGCGCACCCATTGTCTCGATCTGGATGGCCGCCGGTTCGTCACGACCGTCGGCGCGACCCTCCAGATGAGAAGTTAGGTCGCTCGCGCCGCGACCGGCCAAGCGTCGCCCACCGCAGCGAGAGTGAGGTGGGGGTTCGCGTCGGCGGGCCGACCTCGAGGATCTCCGACTGGTCGTGAGAGTCAGTTGGCGAGATGCGCGGGCGGATGGACGCGGCGGCGATCTGTCCAGAACCAACCCCACGTCGCGAGAATGACGGTTCCAATCAGGACTTCCGGGACCCAAGGAGTACCTGACATTGGTAGCAAACCGTCCACCGAATGCGGTACCCGCGTGAGCAGAGGCAGGTAGATCAACACGACGGCGCGGGCAACGAGGCTGATGCGCCCGTCCACTGGGGCCAGCACCGATGCCGCGACCACGCCAAGGACCAGAGCGCATCCAGGATTCTGCCCGAGCCATGGGATCAAAACCGACCCGAGCACCAGTACGACCAGCGCGCCGCAGGCCGTGACGAGGCCGGGTCGTCGCGATGCCGCTGCGTTTCGACTTGCTGGCAGGACCATGAGCAAGACCGCCGGCGCCAAAAGGGTAGTCGCCAGTGAAAAGTCAACTGCTCGGAAGGACAAGCCGCCGCTACCGAAGGCAGCGGCAAACGGCACGCCTCCCCAAGCTTGCAGCATCGTGTTGTTGTGAACCCCCAGTGCCGTCAGCCAGTCCGCTGCGCCCGCGACACACGCGCCGCTTGCCAGCAGGGCGACCCCGGACCACCGACGAAACCCGGCGCCCAGGAGGGCGACCCTTAGGGACGTGCTCGTTATACGCGGCCTTGCCTGGTTGCTCGAAGCAGCGCTCGCCGCGGTTGTCGGCCTCCAGTGAGATGGGTGCGGAACCGGCGTACCGAGCGTCTGCTCGACCGGGAAGCCCGCAAGGTCCGGGTCGGCCAGTCGGTGCGCACCGGGGTCTACGCACCGCAGCCAGAGCGCGAATGCGGGCCCTCATGGCTCGACCTTGAGACTGCCGACGACGCCCTCAACCCAGTGCAACGCGGCAGGAGAGGTTGCTCCACCTGAGAATGCCCTCACAGGGTTGGAGTTAAGGCGGATGATGTAGCCAAGCGGACCGAGCCTCCCCCGTGCCTCAAGGCCCAACACGTACCCGCCACCGACCCTCAATCCGTAGCAGAAACGGCGTCCACCTGGCGCGACCGCCGATGTCACATAGTCAGAGGAACCGCCTGAAAACTTAACGAGTTGTCGCGGACATCTTTCCGCCCCATACTCCGTCCAGAGGGAAAGGTCGGTAATCAAGAAATAGAGCCCTGGCCGTAGGTTCCCCGGTTCGCTCAGGTCGTATCGAAGTAACCAAAGGGGCTCGTCTGGCACGTCGGACTGGTCGAAGCTAGGAAAGTCGCCGAAATAGAACAGGCGGTCCTGGATTGACAGCCCGGTCCGATTTGTCAACTCTGGCTCAGAGGGAACGAGAACCGGCCCTTGGACACCTACGGCTTTCGCTAGGTCCAGGCAGTACTTGGTCGTCGGGCACGCGTAGAGTCCCGGTGGGGCTTGCAGCGCGATGACCGTCACGCCAACCGCGATGGCGGCCATTACCGTCGCGCAGACAATCAGAAACCCTCGCACGCGACCAGCATCGTAGTTCTACTGCAGGACTGGCCCCTCTACAGGTAACTCAGCTACCGACAAAGACGCGGGTCGAAGACCAACTCGCCATGTGGCTCACGGGGCTCTTTGCGACCCAACAAAAACCCAACATTCCCGTTTCGTACGGTTGCACGCTGTGGGAGACAGTATCGCCTCTCAGAGGTTGTCCCGTTCGTCGTGGAATTTGAGGTGGCGGTCCCCCGCCTGACGCCAGCCTTCTGGTAGGTGTACGGGCGACCGCCAAGTCACTCGGACAGCAAGGGGACCACCACCATGAAGAAGAACTACC
>PLTL01000383.1:0-9081 GCA_003164475.1 Candidatus Dormiibacterota bacterium
TAAGGCACATGCGCGAGCGTTTGGGCTCAACGACCCAGCCGAAGCCATTGGCAAGACCGATTTTGATTTCTTTGCTGCCGACCATGCGCGGGACGCTTACAAAAATGAGCAAGAAATCATCATGACGGGCCATCCCGTAGTGGCAAAAGAGGAAAAGGAAACCTGGCCCGATGGCCGTGAAACCTGGGCGTCAACCACGAAAATGCTCCTGCGGGATTCCAGCGGAAGCATCATCGGGACTTTTGGGGTCTCCCGTGACATTACCGAGAGCAAACGCGCGGAAGCTGAGAATTCGCGGTTGGCCGTCATTGTGAATTCAACGGACGATGGAATTTTCAGCACGAGTCGACAGGGCACCATTTCCACCTGGAATGCCGGTGCGGAGAGGATGTACGGGTTTACGGCGGAGGAGGTTCTGGGAAAGCACTTTTCCATCCTGGTTCCCGAAGAACGCCGGGGCGACTTGGCCCTCAACCAGGAGAAGCTCTTTCGGGGCGAGGGAATTCTCCATTACGAACAGGAGCATCGACGGAAAGACGGATCCCGCGTGCCCGTTTCATTGACTCTTTCTCCCATCAGAAATTCGATGGGAGTTGTAACAGGCGTGTCGGTGATTTCGCATGACATTACGGACCAGAAACGGGCCGAGGCCGCCCTGCGGGAGACGGAAGAGGGGCTGGCCGCCGCTCAGCGAATCGCTCACATTGGCTCGTGGGACTGGAATGTTCAAACCGATGCCGTCCATTGGTCGGAGGAGACTCTTCGCATCTTTGAATTGCTCCCGGCGCTGGAGAACCCCCGCACCAGGTTTCTTGAGTTGATCCACCCCGATGACAGACCAAAAGTGGAGAAAGCAGTGAGCGAGGCCTTGCAGGGGGCCAGAGATTACGACATTGAATACCGCATCAAACTCGCGAGTGGAATCGAAAAAGTCATCCATGCCCAGGGTGAAGTCTTGCGCGATGAGGCGGGCAAACCCCTCCGCATGCGGGGCACTCACCATGACATCACGGAAAAGGAGCGGGCCGAGAAGGAATTGCAAAATGCCAAGGAGGCCGCCGAAGCCGCCAGCCGCGCCAAAAGCGAATTCCTGGCGAATATGAGCCATGAGATCCGGACACCGATGAACGGTGTCCTGGGCATGGCCGAACTGCTCAAGGACACCCCGCTCGGGCCGGAGCAGCAGGAGTACGTGGAGGCCATCAGCCTCAGCGGCGACGCCCTGCTGAAGCTCCTGAACGATATCCTCGACCTGAGCAAGATCGAGGCCGGACGACTCGAGCTCCAATATGAGGAGTTCCCAGTGGGAGGCTGCATCGCCGAGGTCCTCACCGTGGTCCGCCCACTGGCCGAACGAAGTGGCGTCAGCCTGGAGGTGGACATCGACAACGAGAACGCCCTGCTGCGCGCCGACAAGGGCAAGTTCAAGCAGATCCTTTACAACCTGCTCAGCAACTCCATCAAGTTCACCCCGGAGGGCGGCCAGGCCACCGTCAAGGCCCGGGTCCGACCCCGGGCGGGACAGCTGGTGCTCCAGGTCAAGGACACCGGGATCGGCATCGACCCTCAGCATCACGACCAGATATTCAGCGAGTTCTTCCAGGTCCAGGCCGCCGACGACCGCCCCTTCGAGGGGACCGGGCTGGGCCTGGCCTTGGTGCGCCGGCTGGTCGGGCTCCATGGGGGCGCGATCAAGGTCGACAGCCAGCTGGGACGAGGCACGACCATGACCGTGACCCTGCCCCTGCACGGCCTGCGCCCCGACGGCCGGACGCGCAACCGCATCCTGGTGATCGAGGACAACCCCAGCAGCCTGGAGCTTTCCACGTTGGTTCTGAGTGGCCAGGGGTTCCTGGTGGACACTGCCACGGACGGACAGCAGGGGCTGCAGAAGGCCAAGGCGCAGGCTTACGACCTGATCCTGATGGACGTCCAACTGCCCGGAATCGACGGCCTCACCGTGACCCGCCTGCTCAAGGCCGACCCCCGCACCGCCCATACCCCTATCGTGGCACTCAGCGCCAGGGCCATGGTGGGAGACGAGAAGGAGGCCCTGGAGGCAGGCTGCTCGGGGTACATAACCAAGCCCATCGAGGTGAAGAACTTTGTCAGCGTGGTCACTGAATACCTGGAGGCACAGGGAGCATGAGCGGCGCTAACAAGACCATCCTGGTGGTGGAGGACGACGAGGCCACCCGGGACATAGTCAGGCTGGCCTGCGAGCCCCAGCACTACATAGTGCTGGAGGCCGGGACGGGCCCGGAGGGTCTTGACATGGCCCAGCAGCGGGCCCCCGATCTGATCATCCTGGACATCAACCTCCCGGGCATGAGCGGGTTGGATGTCTGTCGCAAGCTCCGCGCCGATGGCTACAAGGTGCCGATCATCATGCTCACCNNACACCATCGACGTGGTGGTGGGGCTTGAACTGGGCGCCGATGACTACGTCGTCAAGCCCTTCGAGGTCCGTGAGCTGGTGGCTCGGGTGGGCGCTCACCTGCGCCGCTCCGAGGTCACCCCGACCGACCAGGTCAAGGAGCGCTTCGAATTCCCCGGGCTGACCATTGACCTCCGTCGGCGTCAGGTCTACCGGGATGGCGAGGAGGTCCAGCTCACCCTCACCGAGTTCAATCTCCTGGCCCTGCTGGCCAGCCGGCCAGGCCAGGTGATGAGCCGGGCCGAGCTGCTGCGGCGGGTCTGGGGCTACGAGGTGGAGATCGAGACCCGCACCGTAGACGCGCACGTCTACCGCCTGCGTCGGAAGATCGAACCCTCGGCGGACCGGCCCTCGTACATCCACTCGGTGCCGGGGATCGGATACCGCTTCGCCGGCTAGGGTCCCTCGGCGCCGGCGGTCCGGCTCAGTATCAGTAGATGAAGCCCAAGAAGTAGCCGCTGCTGGGTGAGATCGTGCGCGTGTCGATCACCCCCAGCCCATCGACATTCATCTCGGACTGCTCCCAGCTGCCGTTGGGCAGCACCTTCGTCACCATCGCCACATGGCCGTCGTAGCCGTTGTCGAACACCGCCACCGCTCCCACCACTGGAACCTGCCCCTCGGGGTACCCGTAGGCTCTGGCGTTGGCCCACCAGTCGACGGCATTGCCAGCCCAGGGAATGTAGCGTTGACTGGCTACCCAGTAAGTGCACTGGCCCCAAGGGAAGGGATCCACGGCGGCGGGCTTGCTGGGGGTGACCTCGGGAACCCCCACCTGGACGGGGACGAAGTCCTGCGAGGGCAGCGAGGTGGGAGAGACCACGCTGGGCATGAGCAGGAAGCTGTTGGCGGCGAGGGTGGTGGCCGAGGTGAGGTTGTTGTAGTTGAGCACCACCCCGGTGCTCACCCGGAACCTAGCCGCAAAGGTGCTCAGAGTCTCGCCCGGAAGGACCCGGACCAGAACCGTGGGACCGGCGGGAGGGATGAGCAGATCCTGGTCGGCCTGAGCCTGGGACCCGGCCGGGATCTGGTTGCTCCAGGCCAACTCCTCGGGGGTGGTCTGGTACCTGGCCGCCAGGCTGGCCAGGGTGGCACCGACCGGGACGCTGACCATGGGGGCCGGAACCACCTGGATCGTGCCTGGCACCGCGGCCGGCTTGTCGTAGTACTGACCGGCCAGTGAGGTCGACGGGGTGGGCCACACCGAGGCCGAGGTCGAAACCGTCTGGACCTCGTTGCGCGAGGCGGAGATCCAACCAGCGAGCAGCACGCCGACGGCGACAAGGATCACGGCGACGTGGGTAAGTCGGTTGTCTGGACCCGGCAGGAGCCTCTCCCCAAGCTACCTAGCGGCGGACGCAAACTCGGCAGGCGCCCTCACTCCCTCAAGCGGCGCACCCGAAGCCTCACCCTAGCAGAGCGCCGAGCGGGGTGTCAAAGCCAGACGCCCGATTGAGAAGGAAATTTGCCGGTGTGCGCACGGCCGCGGGCCCGCCCTCGGAGCCGCGCTTGAGCCAACTGGGGCCGGGGCCCCTCCGGCACTGCCCGGATGCGAGGGCCCGGCCCACTATCCTGGGCGCTCGATGCCCCTCAACTTTGGCTGCGTGGGCCGCGCCTACCGCGCCGTGCCCGAGGTGTTGGACCGGGAGCGGCACGGCCGTTACGCGGTCGCGGTCGGGGCTGCCGCGGACCCCAGCCAGGAGTTCGGCCATCCTCTGGCCTGCTTTGCGGGCGTCTATCTGCTCTCTCCACTGGTGACCCAACTCTTCGCTGACCCGGAGGTGGGCCTGGATGTGGAGCACCTGCTCCACGCCGAGCAGGAGTTCGCATTCGGGCGGCCGCTTGAGTTCGAGGAGACGGTCGCCCCGGATGGGCTGATCTCCTCGGCCGAGCGGCGCCGGGGCATGATATTCCTCGAGTTCCGCTGCGATGGGCGAGACCGGGACGGCACGGTGGTGGTCCGCTCCCGGAGCCTCTTCGTGGTCCGGCAGGCGGCGTGAGCTCGGGGGCCTCCTCGCTGCGCTTCCCCCTCCCGGCGGGCGAGGAGCTGCCGACCACCCGGCGCCAGCTCACCCAGGAGGTGATCTCCGGCTACGCCGAAGCCTCTGGGGACCTCAACCCGATCCACCTCGACCCCGGTTACGCGGCCCGAGCCGGCCTCGACTCCACCATCGCCCACGGACTGCTCACCCTGGGGGTGGCCTGCTCGGGGGTTGAGGCCTTCGCCCAGGGGAGCGCCTACGTTTCCCTGGTCTCCTGCCGGTTCTCGGCGCCGGTGCCGTCCGGGCAGGAGATCGCCTGCGCGGCCCGGGTGGCCGGCTCCGATTCTGAGACGGCCCTGATCGAACTGGACGTCCTCACCGCCAGCGGAGAACGGGCCCTGACCCGGGCCAAGGTGCAGTTGCGGCGGCTCTGAGCCGGGCCACCGTCGATCCCGGACCAGGAGGCCGGTTCAGCTGGCCAGGATGGCCGTCAGGTTGAGGGCACCCTTGGGAGCGGTGATGCGGAAGTCGCGGCCGAACCTGCTGAAGGTAACCCGGCTCTGGGAACTCTGGACCCACCGGAGCGGATATGGCTTTCCCGTGGTGGCCACGTAAACGGTCCCGCCGCCCGGCTCCGTGACCGCCACCACCGGCCGGCCCCGGAAGGTGGTGGCCCGGCCCCGAACCGCACTGGCCACCCTGCCGGTGAGCTGACCGGCGAGCACGGCCGGTGACGTGAGACTCCGGAAAGCGGCCGTCAGCTCGGCGGCGGTGGAGCTCTTCGCGGGAACGTAGACCCAGCGGTACCCCAGCGCCGACTGCAGGCTGGTACCACCCACCTGGGCCCAGAGGGTGCGGCTCCGGAAATAGTCCAGGCCGCGAAGCTCCTCGGCCTCAAAGGAGAGGCCGGAGGAGACGAAACTGCCCTCGCCCACGTTCGGGCCCCCGATCTCGAAGGTGAGCGAGACCGGGCGCCCCGAGGTGGTTGAGTCGGCCTGGATCTCGAATGTCTTGGCGGCCTCCAGCGCAGATCCCGCCGCCCTGAGGATGACCGGGCCAGACCTGGCCTGGAACCCGTTGCGGACGGCCGAGCAGGAGGTGAGCTGGCCGCCAACCAGGATGACCGCTACCAGGGCGGCGAGGAGGTAGCCGCCGCTGAGCCGGCCGCGAGGGGGAAGGGTCAACCGGGCTCCTGGCTGTTCGCAGGTTCGGGATCTGGGGTCGCGGCGGGGGTCTCCCGCGCTCCACCCGCCCTCGGCATCCTAGCCCAGGCGCACCCTCGGCCAGGGCGGGCCGGGCGGCGGGCGGCGAGCGCGCCCTCGGGCGGGGTCTGGTCGGGAGGCTACACTCAGGCCGACATGGCGATGTTCGACCTCTCCGGCAAGGTGGCGGTGGTCACCGGCGGCTCCCGGGGACTGGGTCGCGCCGACTGCCTGGCACTGGCGCGGGCCGGGGCCGACGTGGTGGTCACGGACATCCTGATCGAATCCGACCCTGAGTTGCAGCAGGTGGCGGAGCGGGCCTCCAGCGTCATGGCGCAGGTGATGGCCTCGCAGAGCGTCGTCTACGCGGAGCACACCGCCGAGGAGATCCGGGCCATGGGCAGACGCTCCCAGGCGATGCGGATGGACGTCACCGACCGGGAGCAGGTCAGGGAGGTCATGGACCAGGTGGCCGCCGAATTCGGCAGCATCGACATCCTGGTCAACAATGCTGGCACCCTCGACCATCTGGGCCAGATGGCGGACCAGTCGCTTGAGCTCTGGGAGCGCGACCTGAGGGTCAACCTGACCGGCGCCTTCAACTGCACCCAGGCCGCCTGGCCGCACCTGAAGGAGGGCGGTTTCGGACGGCTGCTCTACATGTCGTCGGTGGCGGGGACCCTGGGCGGGTTCGGGCAGTCCAGCTACAGCACCACCAAGGCCGGCCTGCTGGGACTGATGCGCTCGGCAGCGCTCGAGGGAGCCCGTCACGGAATCACCAGCAACGCCATCGTTCCCGGGGTGATCGCCACCGAGGCTTTCAACACCACCACGGCCAGCATGCGCGAGCGCATGGTGCTGCGGACCGCCATGAGGGCCCCCGGGCAGCCCGAGGACGTCGCCCACGCGATCTGCTTCCTCGCCAGCCCGGAAGCCTCGTACATCACCGGGGTGGCACTTCCAGTTGCCGGGGGCATCGATCTCTTCACCTTTTGAGGTCAGCAGGCGGCCCGGACAGGGTCCGCCTGCGCTTCTCCCCTGCTATAGTGGCGGCCGCCAGACGAAGTCCCGGGCGGCGATTTGAGGCACGACCGAGCAGTCCTGGCCAGAACGCGATTTGGAGGATGCTCGGTTGAGCCTCGTCGACGTAACCCTTACCTGCCGTGAGTGCGGCTCGGAGTTCATCTTCACTGCCGGAGAGCAGCAGTTCTACCAGTCGAAAGGTCTGGTTAACCAGCCCACCCGCTGCCAGCCCTGCCGGCAGCTCGCCAAGGCGGCCCGCCAGACCACCAACGGGTACGGCACCAGCGGCCCGCGCCCCCCGCGCCAGATGTTCGACGTCGTCTGCGCCGACTGCGGCAGCATGACCCAGGTGCCCTTCCAGCCCAAGTACGACCGCCCGGTGTACTGCAGCAACTGCTTCGAGAGTCACCGCGCCGCGCGCTAGTCGCTGGGCGGGGCCGGTGCCAGCCGGCGCAGGGCCCGGAGCGCTTCCTCCAAGGCGTTCGGGTCGCAGGCGCTGGCACGGATGATCACACCTCCTGTGGGCTGCGGATAGGAGCCGAAGTTCACCTCAGGGAAGGTGCGCTCGAGCTCGGTCAGGGCCGGGAAGAAGGTCGACTCCGGCGCCCCCAGGAAATGCAGCTCGCGGTAGCTCCGCGAGCCCGCCCCCACTAGGAAGATCGGCTCCAGCTCCTGCGCAAAGGTGGCGCGCAGCTCCGCCGGCACCCCGGGTAGCACGAAGAGCCAGCGTGGGTCTGCCCGAGTGGGCAGTGCGATGGCCAGCGGAGGGGCACCACCCACCGGGTTGCGCAGCACCCGAGCACCCTGGGGGACGCTCGCCATCTTGCGGGCGCCGGCATTGGGCTCGGGGCTTTCGAGCCTGCCCTGCTCATGCTGGCGCCGCGCCCGCGCCCGGATGTGGGCCAGCGCCTGCGGATCCTCGACCAGCGGCACCCCCAGCATCCGGGCCACCGCAGCCATGGTCCGGTCATCGGGGGTGGGTCCCAATCCGCCGCAGCAGAAGACCCTGGCGGCGGGCCCAGCGGCGGCGGCACGCAACTCCTCCGCGATCGCCTCCGGCTGGTCCCCGACCACGACTATTCGGGAGCAGGGGTAGGGTCCCTGGCTCAACCTGGCCGCCAGCCAGGCCGAGTTGGTGTCGGCGGTGTGCCCGGAGAGCAGCTCGTCGCCCACCGCGACCACCCAACTGCCGGTGGCGATCGTCTCCAGCTCGATGGCTCCCTATCTGGCCCAGCCCGGACGCCCGCACCCTTCCCGACCGCGGGTCGAGCACCTCGGCCGGACCACCGAGATGGCCTGGCCGACCCTTCCGCCGATATAATTGGGCGGCTCCGGTGAGCGCTCTTGCGGGGTCCGGCCGGCCGAACTTCGTCTTGCCTTTGCAATCATAGGCCGCCGGGTGCGGCTGGAGGAGCAGACTGCCGTGACTCGAACCGTGCTGATTCCGGTGCTGGTGGCCGGCCTGCTGGCCCTGGGATACGGAGGGGTGCTGGCCAGCTGGGTTCTGCGCCGGTCCCCCGGCAACGAGCGGATGCAGGAGATCGGGCAGGCGATCCGGGAGGGAGCGTCAGCCTACCTCAACCGCCAGTACATCATCATCGCGGTGATCGGCCTGGTGCTGGCGGCGCTGCTGGCCCTAGGTGGCCTGCTCAGCCCGGCGCTGGGATGGAAGACCTCCTTGCTCTTCCTCTTTGGCGCGTCGCTGTCCGCCAGTGCTGGCTACGTGGGCATGAACGTCTCGGTGCGCAGCAACTACCGCACCGCCGAGGCGGCCCGGGGCGGGCTCGGCCCGGCCCTGCGGGTCGCCTTCAATGGCGGCGCCGTCACCGGCTTCTTCGTCGTCGGGTTCGGGCTGCTGGGTGTGACCATCGCCTTCTGGATCCTGGATAAGCCGTCAGCGCTCGTGGGGCTGGCCTTCGGAGCCTCTTTGATCTCCGTCTTCGCCCGGCTGGGCGGCGGCATCTACACCAAGGNNACTGCGCCGGCATGGCTGCCGACCTCTTTGAGACCTACGCGGTGACCTCGGTGGCGGCAATGCTGCTGGGCGGCCTCGAGTTCCACAACTTCGATCTCACCGTCTACCCCCTGCTGCTGGGCGGAATCAGCATCCTGGCCTCGATCCTGGGCACCTTCTTCGTCCGGATCGGCAAGGGTGGCTGGATCATGGGCGCCCTCTACCGGGGCCTGGGTGCGGCCGGGCTCCTTGCCATCGCTGGCTTCCTGGCCGTGACCCTGGTGCTCAAGGCCGACGGCGGACTCACCGCCAAGGTCCTGGGACACCCGGTGCTGAACCTGTTCTGGGCGGCAGTGATCGGGATCGTGATCACCATTGCCATCGTGGCCATCACCGAGTTCTTCACCGGCGCTCAGTTCAACCCGGTGAAGAGCGTGGCCAGGGCCTCCCAGACCGGTCACGCCACCAACATCATCGCCGGGC
>PLTL01000383.1:9178-39647 GCA_003164475.1 Candidatus Dormiibacterota bacterium
CGGTGACCAAGGGCTACGCGATCGGGTCCGCCGCGCTGGCGGCCCTGGTTCTCTTCGCCGGCTACACGTTGACCCTGGGCCACCACAACTTCAACTTCAGTCTCAGCAACCCCAGGGTGATCGCGGGGCTGCTCTTCGGCGGCATGCTCCCGGTCCTCTTTGCCTCGCTCTCGATGCAGGCGGTGGGACGAGCGGCCGGCGGAGTGGTCGAGGAGGTTCGGCGCCAGTTCCGGGAGATCCCGGGGATCATGGAGGGCACCGGACGGCCCCTCTACGGACGCTGCGTCGCGATCGTCACCAGGGCCGCCCAGCGGGAGATGATCCTGCCCGGCCTGATCCCGGTACTGGCTCCCATCCTGGTCGGGTTCATCCTGGGCCCGGTCGCACTGGGCGGCCTCCTGATCGGGACGATCGTGGTGGGGCTCTTCCTGGCCCTCCAGATGACATCCGGCGGTGCCGCCTGGGACAACGCCAAGAAGTACATCGAGGAGGGCAACTTCGGCGGCAAGGGAACCGAGACCCACGCCGCCGCGGTGACCGGGGACACCGTCGGAGACCCCTGCAAGGACACCGCCGGGCCGGCGATCAACCCGATGATCAAGGTGGTCAACATCATCGCCATCCTGATCGCCCCGCTGATCGCCACTCACTTCCTCATCCACTGACCGAAGAGACCACCTAGGGCCCGGCCCATCGCCCGATGGAAGATGTCGAGCAAGCGGACTACCTCCGGGAGATTGCCGACCTCCAGCGCAAGCTGGTTGAGCTCCAGGAGAACGAGGCCGCCCCGGCGCTGATCGAGGAGTACTCGGTCGAGGTGCGGATCCTGGTGGCCCTCCTGGATGCGACGAAGCGGCTCGTCGAAGACCTCCAGAGCTCGCCCGAGCTGGCGTCCAGCCTGACCATCAGAGGCTTCCAGCCCACCCAGTTCCGGGAGCTCTACGCCTTCGTCTACGAGGCGGCGCTGGAGATCGACCTCGCCGGGGCGGAATTCGCCCGGGCGGTGGAGCGAACCGACTTCAGCACTTCGCTGCGGGAGTGACCTGTCCGGGAACCCGAGGCGGCCGCGGGCCTACCTGGCACCGACACAGGCGGAGCAGGTGCCGTGTCCGAGCAGCTCCACCCGCTCCAGCTCGAAGCCGAGTGGCCGGGCAGCACTGTCCACCCAGCTGGAAACCTCGGGGCAGCTGACGTCGAAGGTACCCCCGCAGCGGTCACACACCAGATGCTGGTGGGACTCGCTGCCGGCTATCACCGCCTCGTAGGTGTTCGCGTGTCCGAGTTGGACCTTGCGGGCCAAGCCCAGCTCCACCAGAAGATCCAGGGTCCGGTAGACGGTGGTGCGTTGAAATCCGGGCACCTTGCGGCCAATGCTGGTGCAGAGGTCGTCCGCCGAGGCGTGCCCGGCGTGCTCCAGCAGGGCGGAGTAGACCAGCCTCCTCTGGGGGGTCAGCCGCTTGCCCTGCTGCCTCAGCGCCTCCAGTCCACTCACCATCTCCGCATCATAACTGTTGCTCACTATTGCAACACGATCAGGGGATGAGGTCGCCGGAAAGCTCGCCCTCAGCGGCCAGCTATGATCGAGGTCAAGTGAACGTGGCCGACGAGCGCAAGACCCTGGCGGCCCTTGAGGACTCTCTCTCCGGGGTCGAGGACCCGGAGCTGCATCGTTCACTGATGCATCTCGGGATGCTGAAGAATCTGCGGATCGAGGGCACCACCGCCAAGATGCGGGTCGTCCTCACCACGCCCGCCTGCCCGCTCAGGGAGCGGATCCAGGCCGAGATCGAGGCCGCCGTGCTGGGGGTGGTCGCCGGGATCGAGAGGGTGGAGCTGCAGTGGGACTCCGACGTCAGCCGCACCCGGGGGGTGATCGGCCGCCAGGAGATCCCCGGGGTGCGCAACATCATCGCCATCAGCGCCGGGAAGGGTGGCGTGGGCAAGACCACGGTGGCGGTCAACCTCGCCTTCGCTCTGCTCCGGTCAGGAGCTCGGGTGGGACTGCTGGACGCGGACATCTACGGCCCCAACGTCCCCATCATGCTGGGACTCACCGACCAGCCGACGGTGGTGGCGGACCGGATGGTCCCGCTCCGCAAGGGCGGTCTCAAAGTGGTCTCGATCGGCACCATCATCGAGCCCGACCGCCCGGTGATCTGGCGGGGCCCGATGCTCGTCGGGGCCCTCAAGCAGTTCCTCTTCGAGGTTGACTGGGGCGAGCTCGACTACCTGGTCTGCGACATGCCGCCGGGGACCGGGGACGTGCAGCTGACCCTGGCTCAGTCGATTCCGCTGACCGGCGCGGTGATCGTCACCACCCCCCAGGATGTGTCTCTGGCCGACGTGGGCCGGGGGATCGCGATGTTCCAGCAGCTCCGAGTGCCGGTCCTGGGGGTCATCGAGAACATGAGCGGGTTCGTCTGCCCGCACTGCGGTGGGCTGACCGACATCTTCAGCCGGGGCGGTGGAAGGAAGCTGGCTCAGGACCGGGAGCTTCCGTTCCTGGGCGAGATCCCCCTGCACCTGGCGGTACGGCTGGGTGGCGGAGAAGGCCAGCCCCTGGTGCTGGCCCAGCCGGAGTCTGCCCAGGCCAAGATCTTCGAGCAGGTGGCGTCCACCCTGGCTGGCCAGGTGAGCCAGGTCAACTTTCAGACCGCCGAGGCCCCCGAAATGCCAGCCGGGCCCCGGGTCGCCCGGCCCTGAGCCGGGGAGCGGGGAGAAGCCAGGAGCGGCGATCGGGCTGGCTCCGCCGTGTTCGCACTAGCACCGGCCTCTGCGGGCGCTGGCCGGGACGAGTCCTCGCTAACCTGAAGTTCGGGAAACCGCTCAACTCAGGCCGAGTTGGGGGGGAACCGCGCCGGTTCTGACTGCGTTGCCCCGGAGCATCGTCAGCATGCTTCCGTGGGCGCGCGCTGGGCAACTTCTTCTGACTACATTCCAGACGATCGTGGAACTCGCATCGAGTTCCACCGGCGACCGAACTTCAGGCTAGCTCGCGACCGGCTCCCCCGACGCGGTGCCGACGGCCCACCTCGCGCCCGCGGACTCCGGTGCCCGACGGGCGGTCTCCTGTGGGCGAACCCAGCGCTCCCTCGTGACGGGAGTGGCGTCACAGCGCTGCCAGCGCTTCCCCGGCGCGCCGCAGCCCGTCTACCAGAGGGGAACCGGCCGGCGCTCACGCGAGTACTCCGGGCATGGTCCGTACCGCCGCTTCCCGGATCGCCTCCCGCGCCTCCGCCCTGTCGCTGTACACGCGGAGCCAGACGGTGCGCACCGGCAGCAGCCGGGCCAGCAGCGCGGGGGCCGCCTCCACCTCGACGCGGCCGGATATGGGGTCGAAGAGCCGCAGCATCTGGTCGTTGGCCGCCGGGTTGTCCGGGCGGGGGGCGGTGCTGGCCAGGTCGACCTCCAGGCCCACGTCCCGGAACCGCTCCGGGAGCGCCGAGCGGATCCTCTCCTCAATCTGGTGGGAGTCACGCAGCCCCGCCGGTCCCTCCGGGTGGCTCAGTTCTCGGTAGGCCTCGAACGCCAGCTGCCAGGGAAGCCTCCGGGTGGTCACCGCTTCCCAGTGGCGCCCCAGCTCGCGCTCCTCCTCGTTCCGGGGGGAGAGCTGGAGCCGCTCCACCTCTTGCATCAGCGACCAGTCGGTGAGCAGCAGGTAGCTGTCCAGATGATCGACCGGGTTGCCGGGCGGAAGCAGCAACCCACAGGTGCGGGCGAACACCGGCCGCAGATGAAGGTCGATCCGGCGCACGGTGCGGTGGAAGTAGACATGGTTGTACATGTGGAGGCGGGCCGAGAGGAACACTTCCAGCGCCGGTGCCCCGTGCTGGTGTAGGACCAGGCAGCCATCCTTGATGAACATGTAGTGGCGCAGCCGGGCCAGGTCGACCGGGCCCACCGCCACGCCACACATGTAGGCGTCGCGGGGAACGTAGTCCATGTTGTCGGCGCTGGCCAGCCCGCAGAGGACCGGCTTGAGGGCCCGCAACCAGGCCGGCGGTGAGAAGCCCGGCAGCTCCCTGGGCGCCATCACCCATGCCACCCACTGGGGCAGCACCGCCTCGCCGGGCTCGAATGGCCCGTCCGGGCTCCGGCGGAGCGAGCCGATGAGGTCGGCCAACGTCCCCAGAACCAGGTGGCGGCCGACGTCCTCGTGGTCCAGCCCATACCGGGACAGCACCTCAGCGTCGAAGAAGTGCCCGAAGGGCCCATGGCCGACGTCGTGGAGCAGCCCGGCCACCCGCATCACCTCCACCACCAGGTTTCGCGAGGGAGCATCGGAGCAGCTCTGACGGAGACTGGGGTAAAGGTGGTCGGTGAAGCTCCCACTGAGGTGCATTGCCCCGACCGCGTGCTGAAAGCGCGAGTGCTCGGCGGTGTGGAAGACCCACCAGGCGGACTGGAGCTGGTGGATCCGGCGCTGGCGCTGGAGCCAGGGGTGGTCCAGGAGCGACTCCTCGGAGCCGGCCCCGTCGTCCAGTTGCTTGGTGATGCTGCAGTAGTCGTAGAGGGGATCGGCCAGCAGGTTTACCGCCTCGAAAACGCTCTCGGGATTGGACACCTTGATCGCCATCTTAGGCGGGGAGGCGAGCGTATGAGGGCCGCCGGAGGCGCCGCCACCTGAAGTGGTCGCCCGGCGCCGGAGCCGCGGCCGCCGAGCCGCTTGCCAAGGTCAGACCCAGCAGCTGCCCCAGAGCCTGGGCGAGCGCGGTCCGAGCCCGCTCAGCTTGGTCCCCCGGCAGAGCGCGTCAACCTCTCCACAGGCACCACCCCCGGTCCCGGACGGCCGGGCCCGGCTATGCGGTCTTGGGCCAACTGGGGCCGAACGGTGCCCGCCGGGCCGCCAGCGCCACGCGCCCCCCGTCATCACCGCCCGGAGGGGCCCGCCGGACCAGCTGACCCGGCGCCGACGGTGCCTCGGATCGGAGCGGGAAGGGAGGTGAGGTTGAAGACCTCCTGGCGCAGCCGACCTCAGCCGGCCGGCGCCTGCCCCATCTGGGCCAGCAAGCGGCTGCCCTCCGGGCTCCCCCACCCGGTGCAGGCGTCCCAGCCCGGGGCGGCCTGATAGGCGCCGTTGTCACCCTCGACTATGTCCCGGGTGACACCGGCAGCGGCCAGCTGCTGGTAGAGGATCGGATTGAGGTATCCGGGAGCGTGGCCCAGCGCCTCGGCGCAGCGAGCCAGCAGCGCCGCCCAGAGTGGCGCCACCGCGCTGGTGCCGCCGAAAACCGCCGGCTGCCCGTCCACCAGGACCTGGTACCCGGTCTCGGGGTCGGCATCGCCGGCGACGTCGGGCAACCCCCGACCGGCCCTGTGGCCGGGGTCGGCGGAGAGCGGGACGTGAGCGGCGTCCTGCCAACTGGGGAGCGGGAACTGTGAGCTGACCCCGCCTCCGGTGGCTCCGCCCTGGGGCCCGTCATTCCAGGTCACCTCACTCGCTACCTGGCCCCCGGACGAGGTCAGTCGGGTTCCGCCGCAGGCCAGCACGTGAGGGCTTGAGCTGGGGAAGTCGACATGGGCCTCCCCGTCCTGCAACCCATCGTTGGAGCCGCCGTCCCCGGCCGCCACGCACACGGTCACCCCCAGCAGGGCCGCGTCCTGGAAAGCCTGGTCAAACGCGGTCATGGTGGCGGCCGGCCAGTCGGCCTCGGGCCCACCCCAGCTGATTGACAGGATGGAGGGGCGGTTGACCTGATCGTGGAGAGCCTCATTGATGGCGTCGAGGAAACCCCGGTCGGTGTTGGGAGCGAAGTAGAGCACCAGCCGGGCCCCCGGGGCCACCGAGCCAGCAACCTCGATGTCGAGCATGACCTCCCCGTCGGGCCCGTCCTGCACTCCCGTCGGCTGGTTGGAGGCTCCATCGACCGGAACCGCCACCAGGCTGGGTGGCGCCATCCCCAGCCGCTGGAAGTAGGTGGCAAGGTCATCGGATCTGAAGCCCCCGCCCAACTCCACCAGGCCGATGCTCTGTCCGGCTCCGGTGGTGCCGACGGGAAACTGGTAGAGCGAGGCGACCGTCGGGGGAGGGTAGCTCAAGGGTGCCGCCTGGTCGAGCGGGCCAGGATGCTCCGGTAGCGGCAGCGGCCGGAAGTGGGGGCGGACGGCTGGCACGGTGGCCAGCCCGAGCGCCGCCACGACCCGGCCTTCGAGAGGTCCGGGGAGTGATGCCATCCCCCGGGCTGCTCTGAACTCAACACTCCGGACAAGGCAGCGGCGCAGCTCCACCCCGAACTCCGCGGCAAACCGGCCCGAAGGCCCGCTCAGGACCGCGATCCGCCGCTCCGGTGCAACCGAGGTCAGCTCCAGCTCCGCCCCCACCGCCCAGGCCCGCACCGCCGCCAGGTCGTCGGGGTGGGCACCGCGGACATCGGCCAGCTGGTCGCGGCTGAGGTGGGCTCGAAGGCGGGGAGCCACCCGGCCCAGGTCCTCAGGCGGAGGAGCCCATCCATCCGGGCGGGGCCTGAGCGCCAGGGCCACCTCGATCCGCTCGGCGGGGTCAGCGGGCCCCAGGTCGGTCCACGGCTGGTCGGGCCAGGGAGCCGCGGTGGCAGCCTCCGCGGGGTGATCTGAGGAACTCACGCACGTCAGTATTCCCGGACCGGACGCACACCTGCCCGGCCGATTGGCAGTGGCGGACCGGACCCATCGGGGCCGATTGGTCAGCGTTCCTGGGCCAGCCCCCTGGTGATCGTGAGCACGGCCACAAAGCGGCGGAAGGTGCCCAGGGCGTCTCCGCCCTCCAGCACGACCTCGAGCGGGCCCACCGACTTCACGTCCCGCACCTGAGTCGCCAGCTCCACGAGGTCGGCGTTTCGCAGCCGCACCGAGAGCCGGTACGGGGGCTCGGAGCTCGGCGGTGGTATCTCCGCCAACCGCTGGAGGCTTCGGGTCGCGGCCTCTCGTATCAGCCGTCGAGCGGCCACCGGATGAAGGCTGCGCGCCGCCAGGCGGGTGAGCGACTGCTTGACCACCACCGTCTCTGCACCGGGCGACACGGAGGCCGCCTGGGCCACGGAATGCTGGTCGCCCGTTATCAGCACCACCGGCACCCGGTGGTGCGCCGCCACCAGGGCGTTGATCCCGCTCTCACCCACAGACCGCCCGTTGAGAGTCACCCCCCGGACCGAGTCGGGGCTGTAGGTGTGTGAGAGCACCGAGGCGGGACCGTCCACGGCCCCGTGATATCCGACGAAGAAGATGGCGTCGAAGCTCCCGTCCAGCCCCTCCATCATGTACAGGGGCTTGTGCCGGCCGGAGCAGTAGTCAGCCTCGCCGTGGATCTGAGCTGGGTCCAGGTTCTGCATGGCGCCGTGGGAGTCGTTGACCAGGATGCTGTCGGCGCCAGCCTCGAGAGCGCCGTCGATGGCGGCGTTGACCTCCTCCAAGAGCAGCCTGCGTCCTAGCGCGAACTCAGGCCCGGGCGTCACCTGCTGCCAGTCGACGACCCCGGCCACCCCCTCCATGTCGCACGAGATGAACACCTTCACGCCTCGATCCCTCCCCTCAAACGTGCCGGTCGCGCTCGGGACCGCTCGCCCCGGTCAAGGCCGGCCACCGTCGGTAATCCGGTCCAGCTCCGCCCAGTCCGCCCCGGTGGCGATCCAGGAGGCCGCCTTGACGTTCGCCACCACCTGCTCGGGCTGGGTCGCACCGGCGATCACGGATGACACCTGGCTTCGACCCAGCAGGGCTCCCACCGCCACCTGCAGCAGCGAGATCTCCCGCTCGCCTGCGAAGCGCTCCAGCGCCTCAATCACGTCGAAATGGTGGGGGTCGGTGAGCACCGCAGCGAACTGGCCGTCGGCCAGCCGCGTTCCCGGCGGGGCCGGCCGGCCCCGCCGGTACTTGCCGGTGAGCATTCCGCTGGCGAGCGGGAAGTAGGGCAGCAGCCCCATCCCGAGATGGCTCAGGGCCGGAAGCAGCTCCCGCTCGATGTCGCGATGCAGCAGGCTGTACTCATCCTGGGCGGAGACGAACTCGGTGAGCCCCAGCGACTGCGCCGTCCAGTGGGCGTCGACCACCTGCCAGCCGGCGAAGTTGGAGCAGCCGATCCAGCGGACCTTGCCCTCCTCGACCAGCTGGTGCAGGGTACCGAGGGTCTCGGCGATCGGCGTGGCCGGGTCGGGCTGGTGCATCTGGTAGAGGTCGATCACCTCCACGTCAAGGCGGCGGAGGCTGGCCTCGACTGAGGCCCGGATATAGGCCGGCGAGCCGCGCCGTTGCGAGGGGTCCTCGCCTGCCCTGGGCATCCCGAACTTGGTGGCGATCAGGGCTTGGTCACGGCGCCCTCGAAGCGCCCGACCCAGCAGCCGCTCACTCTCCCCCGCGCCGTAGGTGTCGGCGCTATCGAAGAGGTTGACTCCCTCCTCCAGGGCGGCGTCGACCACGGGCCGGACCGCCTCCTCGGGCATCCTCCGGCCGAAGTTGTTGGTGCCCAGCCCCACCACCGAGACCGAGGGACCCGCCACCCCCAGCTGCCGCCGTCCCAAGCCAGCTCGGTTCTCCATCACAAGTCCCGCTCCCGCTGTCTGCCGGCCGCCATCACCGAGATGGTCGCAGAAGGTACCCGGCGACCGGGTGGAGGCGGCCCCGGCCGAGGACTGGTCCAGGAGGCCGGGCGTGGATGGGCGGCCGGGTCGTTGGCAAAGGCGCCCGCGGGCCGGTTCGGTCCGGTCAGGGCCAGGCCCCAGCCCCTCCGCTGCCTTCGGTCTGGCAAGATCTGACCCAACAGTGCTCGCGGCGGCTTGCCGCAGAGCACCGGAGGGTGGAATCGGTCGGGGTGAGGACCTGGGCGGGAGGAAGGTATTCATGAGAAAGCAGCTGATCGCAGCCGGCGTCGGCGCGCTCCTGGTTGGGCTGGGCACGGTCGGTGGAGCAGGCCTGGGGACAGCCCTGGCCAGCTCGTCGGCCACGATCGCCGGTTGCGCCCCGGCCCAACTCCACCTCTACCAGCCGGGTCAGCTCACCGTCGCCACCGACAGCCCCGCCTACACCCCCTGGTTTGAAGGCAACATGCCCCGGAACGGGAAGGGCTTCGAGAGCGCGGTGGCCTACGCCATCGCCGCCCAGCTGGGCTTCACCAGGCACCAGGTGCACTGGACCATCGAACCCTTCGACAGCTCCTACGCCCCCGGGCCCAAGACCTTCGACTTCGACATCAACGAGATTACCGTCACCTCGGCCCGGGCCCAAGCGGTCACCTTCAGCGAGGGCTACTACAACGACCGCGAGGCGCTGATCACGGTCAAGGGAGACAAGATGGTCAAGGACCACTCCCCCCGCCAGCTCAGGCAGTACGCGTACGGCGACCAGGTGGGCACCACCAGCCTCGCCTACATCGAGAGGAAGATCCGGTCCATCCAGACGCCGGCGGTCTACAACAACCTCAACGACGTGGCCTCGGCGCTGTCCGACCACACGATCTCCGGATTCGTCACCGACACCCCGACCGCCCAGTACATGGCCGCCTCCGGGGAGGTCAAGCACGGGGTCGTGGTGGGCCAGTTCCCCAGCACCGACGAGTTCTACGGATTGCTGCTCCAGAAGGGTGACCCGCTGGTGAGCTGCCTCGACAAGGCGATCACCGCGCTCAGGTCCGACGGCACCCTGAGGCGGCTCCAGACCAAGTGGCTGGGGATCTACGAGAAGATTCCCACCATCCAACCCTAGCCGGCGAAGGCGCAGGGCCACTGGTGTTCTCGGACCCCGGCCAGCCCGTCGAGGGGCCCCTGGTGATCCCGGGCGGCCCGCCGCTGGGCATCATGGGACCGGGGCCCCGCCGGCAGCCGCTCCGCGGGCGACGGGCGATCGCGGTCTCGGCCGTGAGCACGGTCGCCTTCCTGGGGCTGCTCGCGGCGCTGTTCTTCCTGGCGCCGGGCAGCGCCCAGGTGCGACGGACCTTCTTCAATCTGCCCGATGCCCGGACCGCCTTCCTGGGAGATCCCCAGCACGGGATCTTCTCGGTGGGCGCAGCGTTCGTGCTCAACATCGAGATGTTCCTGGTCGCCGAGGTGCTGATCCTGATCCTGGCCATGGTGATCGCGGTGATCCGCCAGCTCCAGGGCCCGGTCCTCTTCCCGCTGCGGATGCTGGCAATCGCATACACCGACTTCTTCCGTGGGGTGCCTCTGATCCTGGTCATCTACGCGATTGGGTTCGGCGTCCCGGCGCTCAACCTGGCCGGAGTCTCGACCCAGAAAACCGTGGTCTACGGGCTGGTCGCACTGGTCCTCTCCTACTCCGCCTATGTCTCGGAGGTCTATCGGGCCGGGATCGAGTCCGTCCACCCCAGCCAGGTCGCGGCGGGCCGCTCGCTGGGGCTCTCTCAGTGGCAGTCGATGCGATCGGTGGTGATGCCCCAGGCGGTGCGACGGGTGATCCCCCCGCTGCTCAACGACTTCATCAGCCTCCAGAAGGACACCGCCCTGGTCGCCGTCCTGGGGGTGATCGAGGCCAACCGCGCGGCGGGGATCGAGAGTTCGACCGACTTCAACTACACCGGCTACACGGTGGCGGCGGTGCTCTTCCTGGCCCTGACGGTGCCCCTGGCCCGTTTCACCGACTACCTCATCGCTCGTGACCGGCGCAGGCGCCAGGCCACGACCGCCCGCTGATGAACGTCGGCAAACCGCCCACCTCGGACCAGGCCCTGCGGCTGGAGGGGATCTACAAGTCCTTCGAGCGCAACCAGGTGCTGCGCGGGATCGACCTGGAGGTGGGATCCCACCAGGTGGTCTGCCTGATCGGAAGCTCGGGCTCAGGCAAGTCGACCTTGCTCCGCTGCATCAACCTCCTGGAGCCGGTGGACCGGGGCCGGGTCATCTTCTTCGGCGTGGACATCAGCGCCGCGGGCACCGATGTCAATGCGGTCAGGCGCCAGATCGGGATCGTGTTCCAGGCCTTCAACCTGTTCCCCCACATGACCGTGCTTCAGAACATCACCCTGGCCCCGATTCGGGTCCTCGGCAAGCCCCGCCGACAGGCTGAGGAGGAGGCCGACGCGCTTCTCCGCCAGTTCGGGCTCTATGACAAGCGCAAGGAGTACCCAGACCGGATCTCGGGGGGTCAGCAGCAGCGGGCCGCGATCGCCCGAGCGCTGGCCATGCAGCCCCGGCTGATGCTGCTGGACGAGGTGACCTCGGCCCTCGACCCCGAGCTGGTGGCAGAGGTGCTCAACGTGATCCGGGCGCTGGCGGGGGCAGGCATGACCATGGTCATCGCCACCCACGAGATGGGCTTCGCCCGCGGCATCGCCAACCGGGTCTGCTTCTTGGACAACGGGGTGATCCTGGAGCAAGGCCCCCCGGAGCAGATCTTCCGGAACCCCCAGCAACCCCGTACCCAGCGATTCCTGCAGAGCATCACCGACGCTGGCCACCTCTGAGCCAGCCAGAGGCAACCAGCTCTCATCGCCGCCGGCACCACCGCCGACGTCTGCCGCCGCCGTCGTCACGGTCGCGTTCGTCAGCGACAGTAGGCGGGTCCTCGGTCGGCTCGAAGAGCCGAAGGCGCCTGGCTCGCACAGCTCCCCTGCGGTGCCCGGTAGCTTCATCGTCCCCGGCTCTGAGGGCCACGAGCCGGCGGCGTCGGCCCTGCTCGGGCCCCGCGCTCACTTGACCCCAGCCTCAGCTGGACCAGAGCAGGCCGTGAGAGTGCCCGAGCGCGAGGTGATCAGCCTTGGAGCACGAAAATGGCGGGCATGCAGATCTCGGCGGGCGTCACCATCAGCCAGAGGAGGGCTCCATGAAATTCGTCCACAACCCCCACCCCCGCGCCACCGCGATCCTGGAGGGGACCGCCAGGGGCCCGGCCAGGGTCCTGGACCAGCTGGACCGCAGCAATGCGATCAACCGCTTCAACTCCTGGCTGGCGGTGAAGATCACCGCCGGGGTGGGCAGCATGTGGTGCGCCTACGTGTTCGCCATCATCGCCCTGGTCGGGCTGCCCGCGGCGCTCAAGCCGGGTGGCGAGGGGATCATCGCCTGGATCGCCCAGACCTTCCTCCAGTTGGTCTTGCTGTCGATCATCATCGTGGGCACCAACATCCAGTCCGCCGCCGCCGACAAGCGGGCTCAGGACACCTACGCCGATGCCGAGGCGGTGCTCCATGAGGCGATGCAGATCCAGCAGCACCTCCAGGCCCAGGACGAGGCGCTCGATCGGCTGCTGGCCGCCCACCAGACCTGAGCTGCCAGACTGGTCAGGGTCGAAGCAAGTCATCCCCGGCGAGGCCGGTGGGGAGCAGGAGGAAGCACATTTGACTGGACGCGCAATTTTGGTCACAGGGGCCTCCAGGGGAATCGGCCGAGCCACCGCCAGGGCCTTCGCTGCCGCCGGCGACCGGGTGGCCGTGAACCACCGAGCCTCCGCCAGAGAGGCCGAAGAGCTGGTCTCGTCGCTGCCGGGCACGGGCCACCTCGCGATCCAGGCCGACCTCTCTGACCCCGAGCAGGCACGCCGGCTGGTGGAGCAGACCGTGGCGGGGCTGGGGGGTCTCGACGTCCTGGTCAACAACGCCGGGGTGAGCATCCTCCACGACATCACCGACGGGGACTTCGAGGCCTGGCGCGAGGCCTGGGACCGCACCCTGGCGGTCAACCTCAGCGGTCCCGCCTACGTCACCTACTGGGCGGTCCAGCAGATGCTGGGGACCGGCGGGCGGATCATCAACATCAGCTCACGGGGAGCGTTCCGGGGGGAGCCGGATCAGCCCGCCTACGGGGCCAGCAAGGCAGGTCTCAACGCCTTCGGCCAGTCCTTGGCCAAGGCCCTGGGCCAGCACGGGATCGCGGTGATGACCATCGCCCCGGGTTGGGTTGCCACCGACATGTCCAACCAGGAGCTCAAGCGGCCTCGAGCGACCGACATCCTGTCCCAGAGCCCCTTCGGGCGGATCGCTCGGCCCGAGGAGGTGGCCGCCGCCGTGGTCTTCTTCGCCTCGCCCGAGGCAGAGTTCACCAGCGGGGCGGTGCTGGACATCAACGGCGCCTCATACCTGCGGACCTAGCTCGGTCGGGCCGAGGAGCAGCCGAGCCGTCGTGGGCCCTGGACGCCCAGGCCTGATCTTCGGCAGGGGCCTGGTGCGCGTGCCTCCGCGGAGGTGGTGGGAAGTAGCGCAGCCGGCAGGAGTTTGGGAAAAGGGATACCGCCGGGTCCCGCGGGCGCACTGAGCCCCGATCCTGCGCCGGCGGCGCCGGTGGCGCCGTCCGGGACCTGGCCGTGGCCCCTCCTCGTGCTCCACATAGGCCATCACCCCGGCCGGTGGGACCGGGGGGGTTGCGAGCCCGGGCGGGCGAGGCCTCAGCCGCGGAGCGGTGGCCCTCGACGAACGATCTCGTCGACCTCGGATGCGGGCGGATTGCCGGGGGCGAAGGCCTCCAGCGCCCAGGTCACGCCGGCTTCATCCAGCTCGGCCACGGCTGCCGCGAGCCGGTCCCGGGGCTCAAGGGAGAGAGCCCAGGTCACCACCAGGTCGAACTTCGGAGGCGCACCACGATCGCCGAGGAGCCGGCGGATCTCGCGCACCTGTGTCGGATCCGGGCTCATCGACCGATTACCACCGGCAAAAATGGGGAAGAAGCCCTGGAGCCGAGCGGCGCGGGCCAGGGGTCGGCGGTGAGGCCATTCGCCCGCTCCCCAGATGGGGAGGGGCTGCTGGAGCGGGGGAGGAAGGAACGCGATGCTGGATACGGTGTAGGCCTCGCCGCGATGATCCACCGGCTCCCCGCTGAGCAGGTTCTGCAGCAGGCTCAGGGACTCGTCGAGGAGCCGTCCTCGGGAGACGGCAGAGGGGGCCTCCCCGAACGAGCTGAACTCGTGCCAGCCATCCTCACCCAGCCCGATGCCAACCGTGAGCCGCCCCCCGGAGAGCCGATCGAGGGAGGCGATCTGGCGGGCCAGTATCCAGGGCCGGCGGCGGGCCAGAGGAGTGACCATGGCTCCGAACCTGATCGTGCGGGTGGCGGTCGCGATCCCCGCCATGGTTATCCAGGGGTCGGCAACCGGCCGGCCCACACCGGCCAGGATGTGGTCCCAAAGGAAGAGGCCCTGCCAACCCGCCTCCTCCGCGGCCACGGCGAGCTCCACGACCCGCCCGGGATCGGCGAACTCGTCGAAGGGGGGCAGGAATAGGCCAAAGCGCATCTCCCACAGTATGTCCGGTCCGGTGGCACTGACGCCCGCCTGTCGACTGCCGCCCGGGCCCCTAGTGGCCCGAAGCGGCGGGGGAGACCACCCGGCTGCCCGCGCCGCCCATTCGCGCTCTGACACCGAGGTCGAGATGCTCCGACGGCCAACGCGTCGACGGTCACCTTATCGCCGTCCTGCCGTAGCGCAATGGGCCCGCCGACCGAAGCCTCAGGAGCCACGTGCCCGACCATCAGTCCGTAAGTGGCGCCGCTGCAGCGCCCGTCCGTCATNNCATCTCCCTCATCCCCGGGCCGCCCCATGGACCGTCGTGGCGGACGTCGCCAGGAGCGATCTGCCGCGCGGCCACCCGGGACATCGCCGCCTCCTCGGAGGCGAACACCCGGGCAGGACCCGTGTCCTGGCGGCGCTCGTGGCCCGCGACCTTGATCACGGCTCCCTCCGCGGCCAGCGGGCTGTGCAGTATCACCATGCCGCCGGTCTCCTGCAGCGGCACCTCCAGGCTCCGGACCACGCCCTGGTCAGCAACGTCAGGGTGGGTGGACCCGACGGGTGAGGCGGCGGCCAGGGTCGCGCCGGTACAGGTCACAGAGTCGCCGCCTAAGAGCTGGCGCTCCAGCAGCCGCCGGACCACCAGGTCGACCCCCCGGCCCGGCTGAGGTCCACGGCGTTTTGGCGACCTCCGCGACGGAGGTCGGCGATCCAGGGGGTGCGCTGGCTGCTGGAGTCGAAATCGTCGATCTGGGGGGGCACACTGGCCTCGAGGGCCGTCGCCAGCAGGTGCAGCGCCGCGGTGGTCCAGCGTCCCGTGGCCATGACCCCGGCAATCGCGTTGTGGAACGAGGAAACGGTCAGGTAAGAGCTCGGCCGTCGGCTGGGCCCTGCGGAGATCCGCCGCCCGGGTCAGGAGGCCAGCTCGATCACCAAGTGGTGCTGAAGGTCATCGTCGGCGATCCGGATCGTGAGGAGATGGTCGCTGGGGTCGAGATGGGCCGCGACATCCAGGGCCGGGTCGGAGGACTGCAGGTGGAAGGTGTGGTAGAAGGACGGTACCTCGACCAGCAGGGGGCGGCCGGAGGCATTCCCGCTGAACTGCAGCACCAGCCGGCCGTCGTGATAGTCGTAGCTCAGGGTGTCGAGGGTACCCGGGGTGGCCCGCGGATAGGCCCGGGCCACGATCCTCAGCCTGGAGGGCATCCGTTTGAAGGCCCAGCCTCCCCCCTCATCCCAGTCCCAGTAGGCCCAGCCCAGCCGGTACTTGTCGAGCTCGTTCATCTCCCTGACCACCCAAGCTTGGTTGGACTTCCCGGAGCCGGCGCCGATCTCTCCCACCCACGGAGCTGCCCCGGCCTCCTTGGCCTGGTCATCGAGTAGGGTCAGGGGGATCGCGTACTGGGGCGTCGGCTTCTGCCAGGGCGGCTCCAGCAGGGTGGCGAACACGTGGCTGGAGTAGACCTGGTCGGGATAGGGCAGCGGTCCAACGTAGGTGGGCAACCCGAAGTCGAGGGTCTGCTCGGTCATCCACATCTGGTGGGGCGCGATCGCGGCCAGCTGGGTGATCACATGGGCCTCGAACGGCAGCAGGTACTTCTTCTCGAACAGCCCCGGCGGCGCGGGGAATGGATGGGGCTCGTTCCAGAGGTCGAAGGCGGCCACCGCCGAGTCATCCCGGAACTCGCGGGCCACAAAGCTCCAGACCTCGGCCACGTCCTGCTGCCACCCGCCCAGGTCGGCCCAGAAGATGCCGTAGCTGACCAGGACCCCGGGGGCCAGGTGCCGATTCCAGGGCGATCCCAGGGGGAAGCTTCGCGGCAGCGACCCGGCGGTGGCCCAGCTCGGGGCTCCGTCGCCCCCGTAGTAGATGCTCCAGTCGATGTTGTGGAGGTCGAGGATGGTGTAGATGCCGTGGGTGGCGGCGTCGTCGACCACCGACCGCACCAGATCCAGGTAGGACTGGGACATGTGGCCGGGGCTCGGTTCCAGCTCGGACCAGTTGATCGGCAACCGGATCACGTCGAAACCGTCGGCCTCCATCTCGGCAAAGTCCTGGGCGCTGGGCACCGCACCGGGGCGCATGTCCTCCGCCTGCTCCAGCCCGGTCACGTTCATGCCTCGGAGCAGTATCTGACGGCCCTGGCTGTCCAGAATGACCTTGCCGTTGCTGTGCAGCCAGGGCAACCCATGGCCGCTGCCGGTGCCCGGATCCGCCGTGCTGGTGGCCGATCTGGGATAGGCGGGGTAAGAGTTGGGGATGAAGGCGAACCCCAGCAGCACCAGCGCCACAACCAGGAAGATGATGAGGCAACCCGAGCAGCAGCTGCAGCAGCCTCTGATCCGCCCCGGCCACGAGTGTGGCCAATGCCACATCCGGCGGCGATACCAGCTCTGGGCCTGGCGCGGCGGCTCGCCCATCGTCCGAGTCTACGCCGCCTTTTCCAAGAAGCGCGAGGTGGCTGGGAGCTTCCCGGAGTGGCGCGCCGGGCGCCGTCGGAAGCCAGGCGCATCACGGCCGCGCCGGGGTGCTCGGATTGCCGTCCTTCCGGCCGAAACGATCCCGGTGGTATCGCTCCGGGCCGCCAGGCTGCCGGCGCCGACCAGGACTTGAGCAGGGTGTGGAGCAGAGCCACGGGTTCCGACCCAGGGCAGCCCGAGTGCCGGTCTCCGACCGGCCGGCAGCGCGCCGAGCCCACCTTCCCCCGGGGAGCGGACGGCAACTTGACACGAACCTCGAGTGCCGGTATAAATGGCCGCACTTTGCACAGCGCTGAGCGCGCCCTGCTGATGGCCGGCGGCCTGCGGGTCCTGGTAGCCCTAGTCACCGGAGGGCCGATCAGCTAGCGTCTGCGCGACCTGGCGAGGTTACCGGCCCCCCGAGATCCCGGGGGGCCGGTTTTTTGTCCCCAGACCAGGCCCCAGCCCACCACTCCACCATGAATCATGAGATCTGTCCGCTCACGACACTCGCAGGTCGGCCGCGATGGGGCACCGAGCCTTGAGCGACCCCACCACCGACCGCTTTCACTCGCACCAGGTCCCGGTGCTCACCGTCGATTGGGTTTCCTGCCACGTCCAGTTTCTGACCAGAGCAGGGTGCAGAACCCTGCTCTGCACCACTTGCCGCCACCGCTTCCGGTCGGCGCCGCCGGCCCGGAGTTCCGCCAATCCCGAAGTTAGGAGAGCCCCGTGAACGGATATGGCCAAGAACCGGAGTGTCCCGGTACCCCCGCCCACCTGCCTGAGGACATCCAGTTGGACGAGGCCGGGCGCAATTGGGTCAGCCGCCAGAGCGCGGCTGACCCCGAACGCCCGCTGCGCCGGCTGGCCGCCGACGCTGCCCTGACCGCCGCCATCGGTCAGGTCTACGGCGGGGACTGAGCCCTTCCTGCCGTGACCACCACCACCTTCGACAGGACCAGCCGCCGGGCTGCCGTGCCCGACCCCGTCCCCTCCCCCTCGGGGGCCGAGCTGTGGCACCAGGCCTCGGGCAGAGGAGTGGACACCCGGTTCGGGCCGCCCCGCGGCGCCCACTTGCCCCTCTATGAGTGCCTGCCCGCGTTCCCTCTCCGGCACCCGCTGGCAGGCCATGAGCAGGGTGTCGCCCGCATGGCCGATGGCTACGCCAGGTCCAGCGGGAAGGTGGGGGTCTGCAACGCCACCTCCGGGCCGGGTGCCCTCAACCTGATCACCGGCCTGGCCACGGCCCACTTCGACTCCATCCCGGTGGTGGCCGTCACCGGGCAGGTGGCGGCGACCACGATCAGGACCGACGCCTTCCAGGAGTCGGATGCGATCGGCTCCAGCCTCTCACTCATCAAGCACAGCTACCAGGTGCTGGACGCCTCCGAGATCCCAGCGGTGGTGGGGGAGGCCTTCCACATCGCCAGCAGCGGTCGGCCGGGGCGGTGCTCATCGACCTGCCCAAGGACGTTCAGCAGCAGCGCGTGGCTGAGCTCCGGGCCCCGATCCAGCGCCGCCCGCCCAACCGTGCCCCTGGCGCACCGGACCGACTCGTTCTGGCGCGAATGCCTGCTCAGCGGCCGCGATCCCATCGCAATGGCGCTCGGCTAGGAGCAGGCGATCTCCGAGCTTGAGCGGGCGCGGCCGGGCTGGTTGCCCAAGACCGCCACCACCACCCCCGGTTGACTGCCCGTCGACGGCCAGCGGCCGGACGGCAGGGCCGAGGTGGCCGAGCCGCGGATCGCCCCGGTGCCCGGGCCCGGCCCACCAGCGGTGGCGCCTTCGGCCACCACAGGTCGCCTGCCACCTTCCCGGGGTCGAACCGGGCCGGCCGCGACGGCCAGACCGACCTGGCCGTGGCCTCGCCAGTCGCAAGGTGGTTCTCAGGCCAGTCCCCATCCGCTATGGAGCGGCGGAAGATCAGACACCCCGGGGTCGTCCGGTGGCAGCGACTCCCCGTCGTCGTCGCCCCAGCGCCGAAGGTACTGGTCGGGGATGTCACCCCAGCCCCAGTACGGAAGCGGCAGAGCGGGGATGATCCCGAGCGTTTCCAGCGGATCGACGCGTTCACTGCCCACCGTGCACAGGTGGGCCCAGTCGTCGCCCAGGTCGAACACGTACACGAACCGCTCGCCCGGCTCGAGCCGGCTTAGCTTGGTCTTGGACTCGTTGGCAACCTCAGGGTCCTCCTCCCAGTCCTCATCTGGTGCTGCCACACGCGTTCGGTCGCTGAGAGTGAACTCGTGCAGGTGTGACAGGTCCCAGCGGGCGAAGGCATCGTCGATGGCCCTGGCCAGCTGCGCGAAGGTGTGGCTGCGGGCGGCGACAAAGATCCGGCCCGGGCGGGGCCAGAGGTGGTGCCCGTGGCCCTCCACCAGTTCGACTCGGATCGTCAGCCAGGTGCGAGCCATCTCAGTCTCCTCGGTGCCAGTTCCGCAGCCAGGTGCAGCAAGTCGGTTGGCTGCCCCGGCCAGCGCCGCCAGCCCCCGGTGGGTGATGGGGCCGCGGTGTGGAGTCAGGGATTCCCAACCGGAACGCCGAGCGCCGGTCAGAGTTTGCATCAACCGCGGGACCGGGTGGCCGGTCCGAGCCGGCAGTTACGGCGCTGGCCCGCAACAGCCTGGGGGTGCCGCCGGCCGCGCCAGCCGGGTGTTGCGGGCCAGCGCCGAACGCCCACAGCGGTCCCACGGCGTGCCCCGGGGCGGGGGCGGTCCCGGCGGGATGGGCCTAGAGCGCCGGTGCTTCGGTCGCATGTGGAGGATGCTCACGGCCAGGGCATTCCTAGATCAGGGACGAGACACCCGCCCATGAATTCAAAAAGGCGGAAATGCGGCAGGAACCAGCGGCAGAGCGCATGAGGACAGAAGGTGGCTCGGTGAGAGTGTCCTTACCGGCTCCAAGAATCGCCAGGCGGATCTGCCCCTGCGACCAAGGCCAACGCTCCGCGTCGGTGCTGGGCACCGTGAGGCGGGCAACGGGGAGGCGCACCTTGATGCCGCTGGTGGCAAGACTGAACCCCCGGCCGGCGTCCCCACCCTAGGCCAGCGGCACCCCTGCACCAAGTGTCAGGACAGCTTGAACTAGTCAGGGGGTTCCAGTAGAGTGATCCGAACTCGTCGGGATCCGGCCGGGCGGACGGAGCTTCCGAGGAACGTGCGTACCAGAACACCTGATCGGGGACGTGGAGGGTTCCGACAATGATGATTCGCTTCATCCGCTCGCGGCCGGTGGCGGCGGCGGCGTTAGGGCTGGCGGCGCTCTCTCTGCCGCTGGCTTCGGGATGGACCCCGGCCGCAGCCTCGGGGCCCGGTCCCAACACGATGGTGGCGGTGCAGCCGGGGATAAGCGCCGCGGCCCTGCCGGGCGCCGGCGTCTTCGGCACCACCCCCGCGAGCACTCCGGAGACGGTGTCGTTCGTGCTCCGGGAGGAGAACCTCCCTCAGCTCGAGTCCAGCGTCGAGACTGGCGTTCGAAGCTATCTGTCAGTCAGCCAGTTCGCCGCCACCTATGGGCAGAGCCAGGCCAGCATCTCTCAGCTTCAGAGCTACCTGGCGCATTACGGGATCACCACGCAGGTCTATCCCGACAACGTCGATGTCGTGGCCAACGGGACGGCCGGTGAGTTCGACAGCGCGCTGTCGGTGCAGCAGCACGAGTACCACGTCCCGGCCTTGCCGGGGCGAGATGGGATGCAGGGCACGCCCGCCCAGACCGTGCACGGAACGGCGCAGTCGCCCCTGCTTCCCTACCGGATCGCCCAGAACGTGCTGGCGATCCTGGGCCTGACCAACTACGGCCCGTTCGCCAGCCAGGCGGTGCACGTGGACACCGCCCTGAGCCCAGCCCAGGCCGGCAGTTCCAACAGCTGCCTGGCGCTCAGCGGGCTGCCTGACGCCTGTAACGTACCCGCCAGTTTCGCCTCCAACTACGGGCTCGACCAGCTCTACCAGAGAGGCGCCGCCGGTGCCGGCCAGACCATTGCGATCGTCACCCTGGCCGCCCTGGATCCCGGTGCCCCGCAATACTTCTGGCAGCAGGTGCTCCACCTTCCTGCCAGCAGCCGCACCGTGAGCACGGTCAACGTCGACGGTGGTCCGGGCGCCCCCAGCGACGCCTCCGGGACCGGTGAGACCGACCTCGATGTCGAGCAGTCGGGCGGGCTGGCCCCCCAAGCCAACGTGATCGTATACCAGGCTCCCAACACCGACTACGGCTTCGCCGACGCCTTCTTCGAAGCCGCCAGCCAGAACATCGCCAGCACCGTCTCAGCGAGCTGGCTGGAGTCCGAGACCTATCTCCAGGCCTCGATCGCCTCGGGAGTGGAGTCGCCCGGCTACCAGGCGGCCTTCGACGAGGCCTTCCTGGAGATGGCGGAGCAGGGACAGTCCGGGTTCGTCGCCTCCGGGGACTGGGCGGCCTACACCGCCACCGCTGACCTCGGCACTACCAACCTCTCGATCGGATCGTCTGGGGACAGCCCCTTCATCACCGCGGCCGGGGGGACCACTCTCCCCTGGACGGGTTCACTGACCGGGCCGGACGGTACCGCCACCATCGACGTGACCTCACAGCGGACCTGGGGCTGGGACTACCTCTGGCAGCCCATCGCAACCATCACCAATTCCTCGCTCACCTCGGTGGCGGAGTCGGAAGTGATCGGAAGCGGCGGAGGCTTCAGCGTCCTGGAGCCGACCCCCTCGTACCAGCAGGATGTCGCCGGCACGCACTTCTTCAGCGCGGTCCAGTACCTGACCCCCACCGACTACCAGAAGGTGGACGGGATCGTGGAGCCGACCGAGTGGAACTTCAATGCCACCCCCTCGATCAGCCACGGCTACGGGTCGGGGCGTGCCGATCCGGACGTCTCCACCGACGCCGATCCCTACAGTGGCTACCTGCTTTACGAGCCGTCGGCGGTGGCGGCCGGGAGCCCCGCACTCCAAGGCGGTTGGGGCGGCACCAGCTTCGTGGCTCCCCAGCTGAACGGCAGCACCGCCGTGATCGACTCCTATCTGCACCACCGGGTGGGGTTCTGGAACCCCGCGATCTACTCGTTCGCCGCCGGTCCGAACTCGCCGTTCACACCGCTGCAGCAGAGCGGCACGGGCAGCGACGACCTCTACTACACGGGCACGCCGGGCCTCCCCTACAACGAGGGCAGCGGCCTCGGCTACCCCAACCTGACCCGTCTCGCCTACGACTTCGGCTGAGGCGGGCACGACCGTCTGACTGCTGAAGCAAGCCGGAGGCCCGGGAGCCCGCAAGGGCTCCCGGGCTCTCTCTTCTCACCACCGGCAGAGTGCTCCGCCGGTGGTGACCGCACCTTGGCCGCGTGGTCTGGGCCGGCCCGATGCCCGCCAGGAGGGACCTCCTGGTCCCGCCGGTACGCGAGTGCGCGAGCGGCTGCGAACCGCACCCAGGACAGCTTGAGGGCAACCTTTGAGCCGTTGGTCAAGGGCCTGCCCCACCCCGGTCGCCCCTCCGCCGTCCGGCCCGACGCGCGATCCGCAGATGCCGGCGACCCGAACCGGGTCCTCTTCCAGGCGAGGGGTGGTGCGTCCCTCCAGAGCCCAGACGGCGGGGACCCCAAGCAACGGCTCGACGACCGCTAATCCGGAGCCGATCCCTCAGACCAAGCCGGCCAACCAGTCGGAGAGGATGCCGGGGGCGGTCTCGGGGTCCGGGTCCAGCCGCAGGCCCGGCGCCGGACCTGCCTCAGCCCCGCGCTCCAGGATGTAGTCGACGTCTTTGAGCTGGTGCCCGGTGAGCAGCGCCACCACGTCGGCGCCCTCCTCGATCTGGCCCTTCTCCCGGAGCCTGCGCAGCCCCGCCACCGTCGTGGCCGACGCCGGCTCGGCCCCGATCCCGTCGCCCGTGAGCGCGACCTTGGCCGCCGCGATCTCCAGGTCGGTGACCGCCTCGCAGAGCCCCTCGGACCACTCCAGCACCCGCAGGGCCTTGGTCCAGTTGGCGGGGTTGCCGATCCTGATCGCGGTGGCCCTGGTCTGGGGATCCTCAAGCGGCTGCAGGTTCCGTGCCCCCGATCGCCACATCTGAAAGAAGGGGTCCGCACCGCTGGCCTGGACCACCACCAGCCGGGGCACCTTGCTCAGCAGCCCCAGCTCGCTGAGCTCGCGGAGTCCCTTGCCCAGCGCCGAGACATTGCCCAGGTTGCCACCGGGCAGGACCAGGTAGTCGGGGGGCCGCCAGTGGCGCTGCTCCAAGAGCTCGGCCACCACCGTCTTCTGGCCCTCCAGCCGATACGGATTGATCGAGTTCACCACATACCAGCCCAGCTCGCCGGCCACCGACCGGAGCAGCCGCAGCGCCTCATCGAAGTTCTGCCCGGTCTCGATGGTGAGGGCGCCGAATTCGAGGGCCTGGGCCAGCTTGGCGCTGGAAACCCCGCCTGCAGACACGAAGAGCAGCGCCCGGATCCCAGCCCGGGCGGCATAGGCGGCCATCGACGAGGACGTGTTCCCGGTGGATGCGCAGGCCACCACCTTGACCCGCCGGGAGACAGCATGGCTGATGCAGGCGGTCATGCCCAGGTCCTTGAAGGAGCCGGTCGGGTTGGTCCCCTGATGCTTGACCTGCAGCCGCCGGAGCCCGGCAAAGGCGGCCGCCCGGGGCGCCTCCACCAGAGCTGTCGACCCCTCCCCCAGGGAGACCGGCTCGAAGCCGGCTGCCAAGAACGGAAGCAGCTCGCGGAAGCGCCAGACCCCGCTGCGGTCCATCGGTCGTCCACCGTTCCGGCGCTCCCGCCAGAGCTCCGGCCAGCCCGATGGGTCGGCGCCATCCCATTCGTAGGCCACCTCCAGGAGTCCGGCGCACCTGGGGCAGCCGAAGGAGACGACCTCACCGGAGATCGGCGCGGCGCAGGCCGGGTCGGAGCAGCGCAGGAAGGACCGGGTCATTCGCTGCTGACTTTAGAGGCCGAGCTCCTCGTGCATGGCCCGCACCGCCGCCGGCAGGTCCGCCGCCCCCACCACCAGGGAGACGCTCAACTCCGAGGATCCCTGGGCGATGGCAGCGAGGTTGATTCCCAGGCGGGCGAGTGAGGAGAAGATCCGAGCCGCGATCCCGGGCGTTCCCCTCATCCCCTCGCCGACTGCCACCACCACCCCCATCTCCGGCAGCTCCTCAATCCCCGCCAGTACCGAGCCTCCCTCGCCCAGGGACCGCTCCCGGTCCAGCCGGCGGCGCACCCGGGCGCCGTCCCGGTTGTTCACCGCGAAGGAGAGGGCATTCTCGGCCGAGGACTGGGTCACCACCAGGGTGGTCAGGTGGTCGGCGTCGAGCCAGGAGAAGACCAGCGCGGCCAGGCGGCTGAACGGCATCGCCTGTCCCCCGATCACGGTGAACAGCTCCGCGTCCGCGGTGGCGGCGATGGCGCGCACCCCGGGGCGTCCCTGCCGCGATCCGTCGATGAGGGTCCCTCGCCGGGCGGGGGCGAAGCTGTTCTTGATCAGAACCGGGATCCCGTCCCTCTGGGGCAGCTCCAGCGACTTGGGATGGAGCACCTTGGCCCCGAAGAAGGACAGCTCGGAGGCCTCGCGGTAGGAGAGCTCCGGGATCACCTTGGCCCTCGGCACCAACTGTGGGTCGGCGGTCATCATCCCGTCGACGTCGGTCCAGATCCAGATCTCGTCGGCGGCCAGTGCCGCCGCCAGGATGGTGGCTCTGTAGTCGGAGCCGCCCCGGCCCAGGGTGGTGCAGGCGCCGTCCCTGGTGGCACCCCGGAAGCCGGTCACGACCGGAACCGCCCCGCGATCGAGGATCGGCCGCAGCCGCTCCCGGATCCTCTGACGGCTGGGCTCGAAGATCACGCTGGCCTCTCCGAAGCGGTCGTCGATGACGATCAGCTCGGTGGCGTCGACCGGCTCCGCGGCCAGGCCGGTGCCGCGCAGGACCGCGGCCAGGAGCGGAGCCGACAGGGTCTCCCCCAGAGACGAGAGCGCGTCGAGCGCCCGGGGAGTCAGTTCCCGCACCAGCGAGAAGCCGGCGCAGAAGTCCTCGGAGGTCCTGAGCGTCGCTGCTATCTGGTCTTGGGCTTGAACCCGTTCGGGCTCTGGCAGCAGCCTGGCGCAGACGTCGGTGTGGGTGTGTCTCAGCTCCTCTTGGATCTCGCGCCGGGCTTCGGTCTCCCGGTTGCGGGCGGCCGCCGCGGACCTGAGCAGGGACCCGGTAACCCGTTGCATCGCCGAGACCACCACCACCACACCCCCAGCGGCGACGTGGCGCCCGACGATCGCCGCATTGGCGGCGATCCGGTCGGCGTCGCCCAGCAAGGTCCCCCCGAATTTCATGACCCGCAGGCTGGGGGTCCCAGCACCGACGATCCTCAGCGCGCCTCCGCCCGGTCCAGCCGGCCCCGGGCGCCGGTGTTGTCAGCCTTGAGGATCAGGGCACGTGACCCGACCCCCATCGACCGAAACCTCCCCAGCAGCAGATCGGCAATCGCCGGGGCGGATCGCCGCGAGACCGCCAGCACCGCGGGGCCGGCTCCGCTGAGGAAGACGCCGAGGAGGTCGGGGTGCTGCAAGGAGAGGCACTCAGCCACGCCCGGCAGTAGGGCAGCCCTCTGGGTCTGGTGCCAGCGGTCAGCGAAGAACTCGGGGCGGAGGTCGAAGTCGCCGGAGAAGGCGGAGGCCACCAGCAACGCCGTGCGCTGGAGGTTGTGGACCGCGTCCGCGCGGCTGAAGCGATCCGGGACGGCCTGGCGCGCCTCCGCGGTCGGCAGGGACAGCTCGGGGATCGCGACGATGAAATCGAGGTCGGACGGAATTTGCGCCTTGCGGCTCAGTACCGGGCCCGGGAAGGAGGTCGGCGCCGAGACCACCAACCCGCCGCGGTAAGCGGCGGCCACGTTGTCAGGATGGCCTTCCACCTCGGCCGCCAGCCCGATCAGGGTGGCGTCGTCCGGTAGCGCCAGCGAGAACTGGAGTCCGATCAGGAGCCCCGCCACGATCGCGGCCGCGCTCGAGCCCAGCCCCACCCCAACCGGGATCTCGCTGACGATCTGCAGGCGCAGTCCGGGCACCGGCGTACCCGACCATGCCGCCGCCCTGCTGATCCCCCGCAACACCAGGTTTGAGCTGTCTGTGGGGATGGAGGCCCCCTCCGGGCCGCTGCAGGTGACCTCGAGTCCGGGCTCTGGCCGCAGAGCCGGAACCACCTCGAGGTGCAGGTCCAGGGCCAGAGCGGCACAGTCGAAGGCCCCGCCCAGGTTGGCGGAGGTGGCCGGGACCCTCACCACACGCATTTCTGAGGCAGCGGGCCAGCCGCCCCTCCGGTGAGGCCGCGCTGGCGCCGGCTTCGCGCCTTCAATTGAGGCCCGCCAGCTGCTCCTCGAAGAGCTCAAGCCGCGGCGTCAGCGCCGGCCCCAAGGGGAACTCCGCCTCCAGCGGGTCGAGGGTCTTGAGGCCGTTGCCGGTGATGCAGAGGACGGTGGTCTGAGATGGCAGGATGCGGCCCTCAGAGATCAGCTTTCTGGCCACCGCCACGGTAACGCCACCCGCGGTCTCTCCGAAGATCCCCTCCGCGGCGGCCAGGGTGCGCATCCCTGCCACTATCTCGGGGTCCGAGGCCGAGGCCGCCCAACCGCCGCTGGAGCGAATCTCCGCCAGGGCTCGATACCCGTCGGCGGGGTTGCCTATCGCCAGCGACCGGCAGACCGTGTCCGGCCTCTGCGGGGTGATCTCACCGCTCCGTCCGGAGACCGCCCGGGAGATCGGGGAGCAACCTTCCGCCTGCGCCCCGAACAGCCTCACCGGGTGAGGCTCGACCAGGCCGGTCGCGACCAGCTCCGAGAAGGCCTTGCCAATCTTGGTGATCTGGGCCCCGCCCGCCATCGGCACCACGACGTTGTCGGGGAGGCGCCAGCCGAGCTGCTCGGCGATCTCGAAGCCGACGGTCTTGGAGCCCTCCGCGTAGTAGGGGCGGAGGTTGACGTTGACGAAGCCCCAGGGGTGGCTGTCGGCGATCTCGGCGCAGAGCCGGTTGACCTGATCGTAGTTTCCGTCCACCCGGATCAGATGGGCCCCATACACAGCCGACCCCAACACCTTGGCCATCTCCAGGTCGGCCGGTAGGAAGACCCAGGCCTGGAGTGCCAGCCGGGCCGCCTGGGCCGCGACGGCATTTCCGAGGTTGCCGGTCGAGGCACAGGCCACCACCTCAAACCCGAAGGCTCGGGCCTGGGCCAGCGCCACCGCCACCACCCGGTCCTTGAAGGAGAGGGTGGGGAAGCAGGCGGCGTCATCCTTGAGCCAGAGGTCGTGGGAGCCAAGCGCCTGGCCCAGCCGCTCCGCCCTGAGAAGGGGGGTGAAGCCCACCGGGAGCGATGATCGAAAGCCGTCGTTGACGGGCAGGAACTCGGCATAGCGCCAGATGTCGCGACCCCGGGACTCGATCTGCTCCCGGCTCACCGATTCCCGCAAGCTCTGGAGATCGTAGGCCACCTCCAGGGGGGCGAAGCAGTCCTCGCAGAGTACCAAGGGCCCGTTGCCGAAGAGCCGTCCGCATTGCTCACATTGCAGTTGGAAGAGTTCCGACACAACCTGCTCCTCATTGAGTTTCAAAAAGTGGATCGCCTGAGACCTTTCCGAGCGGTCGGCAGGACGCCCGGGGAGTGGATCCGGGGGAGCTAGCGCCAGGACGCTAGGAGCTAGTTCGCAGGTCCCCCGGGGCGGGCTTGGGCATTCGGATCCCCGACTCCGAGGACCGGCCCAGCGCACCGCTGATCAGACGGTCGCCTGCAGCAGGCGTGGAGCGTCGCGCCCAGGAGATCGGATCACCGGCAGCTCGCCTGTTCCAGGCCTCACCGTGGCCGACAGCCGCCGCGGCAATCTCCATGAGGACACTCTACCGAACTGGGGCGCCCCTCGATCGACGGTCCCCGCCGATACCGGCCCCGACACTGGTCAGACTTTCGCTTGCAGATGGAGAGGTTGCGGGTCGGAGTGCTGGGTGCGACCGGAGCTGTGGGCCAGCGGCTGGTGCAGATGCTGGAGGACCACCCCTGGTTCAGTCTGACGGCTCTGGTGGCCTCGAGCCTCTCCTCCCACCGCCCCTACGGGCAGGCCATCTCCTGGCGGCTGGAGACCGCCCTCCCCCGGGAGGCGGCCGGGATGGTGGTCGGCGAGCTCACCCCGGACCTGGACTGCGACTTCGTGATCTCGGCACTTGACTCGGCGGCCACCGGCCCGGCCGAGGACGAGTTCGCCAGGGCCGGCTATCCGGTGATCAGCAACGCCAGCAACCACCGTATGGACGCGGATGTACCCCTGCTGCTTCCGGAGATCAATTCCGGGCACCTGGCGGTGCTGCCCCATCAGCGGGCGAACCGCCACCTCGCCCGCGTCAGTTCAGCCCAGCCGATCCGATCTCGGATTGGTGGCATTGGGTATCCCCTAGTGCCCTGCTGACCCACTAACTAGCTTCCGTTAGTGGGTCAAGTTTGTGCGTCAGCGCCCCTCTCGCCGGGTCGGCGGCTCACCAGTCCAGCTACTCGTCGGCGAGGACGTAGGGGGCTGCACGAGTACGCTAACGCCATGCCGATGCCAAAGCGGGCAAGCGTCGATGACTACTTCGCGCAACTGAGCGACGTCCAGCGGCCGCACCTCGAGGCGCTCAGGGAGCTGAGCCTCCATGCCGACCCGGAGGCGCGGGAGGAGCTGAAGTGGAACCTTCCGATGTACGTCCGCGGCGAGAAGACGAACCTGTGGATGCTTCAGAACTTCAAGAAACACTGCTCGCTGCGGTTCTCTCCGCCGTTCTTCGCGACCCAGAAGACCGCGGTTGAGGCCGCCGGCTACGAGGCCGGTGAGGGCTTCATCAAGTTGCCCTACGACCGCGAGCTGCCAACCGAACTCCTGACGGCGCTGATGCAGGCACGGGTCGAGGAGTACGAAACGACCGGCGCTGGCTAGAACGACTGCTGAACCCGGCCACTTCCCGTGAGGGCTGTAGCCTTGACCTATGCGGGACTGGTTCACCTTGCACAGCGTCATCTACAGGCTTGTCCTGGGTGCCCTCGTTCTGGCGGTCGTCATCCCGGTTTGGACGAGCGGGCACCAGCCGATGTGGCCAGTTGCGCTGATCACAGTCTCCGTCGTGGCCGCCGTTGGCGTCCTGCTGGCGCGCGAGCCGCACCTGCGCGACTGGTTGAGCCGCCGATGACCCCGCGCGGTCCGCTGCGAGAGCCAACACCAGCGCTCGATTGGGTCCAACTCACCGGAGCTGCCTTCCCGCAACTCCGTCTAGCCCCAAACTTCAGCGGAGATACCGCACCGCTATCCCTGCCCCAGGCCGCTGCCCCGCGGGGTACTCTCTAGCGGCGTCAGTGGGGGATTCAGCCTAGAGGTCTGGCCGGGGGCGCCGAAGAGCCATGGTCGGTCCTTGCGATTCTGACCGAGCGGCCCAGGTGGACGGCAGGCAACTGTCCGGCCGTGATCTCCCGGCGGACAGAGACCACGGACAACTTGAGGAGCTTGGCGACCTCGGGGACTGTGAGGAGTGCGGACCGATCGGCCATCTGTGCTGACTCTAGCCAAGCGGATGAAGGCCTTGACCACCTGGACTCGCTTGGCCCGGGGGAACCCGGGACTGGGAAGGCCGTTCGCGTCCAGACGTCGCGCCGAGACATGCGCTACCGTTTACCTGTGACGGCGACGGAGCGGGACTTCGCACTCGAAGACAGGACCGTGCGTGTCCGAACTACCGGGGATCCATCAGGTTTCCCGGTGATGTACTTCCATGGCACGCCGGGCTCCCGATTGGACCTGGCTTTCGGGGATGAGCTCATTGCCGCTACGGGCGTCAGATTGGTGTCGTTTGACCGCCCGGGTTACGGCGGATCGTCACCGAGCCCCTTCGGACTGGTGAGTGTCGCGCGCGACGCGTTGATCATCGCCGACCAGCTGGGACTCGCGCGCTTCGCGACGCTCGGCGACTCTGGGGGTGGCCCATTTGCGATCGCCACCGCTGCCGTGGGCGGTGAGCGGGTAACGCGGATCGGAGTGGCGTCCGGCGCCGGCCCTTTCCAGGAGGTGCCGGGGGCCATCGAGGGACTCTCGGAGATCGACTCTCGGGCGGTCGGACTACTCCCCACTAACCCGGCCGAGGCTGCGGCGACCTTTACCTCGAGCCTCGAGCCAATCCTCGCTGCTATGAACCAAGGAGGCGACGCCCTCCGGGCCGCGTTTGAGCCGCTTCTCAGTGCGCGTGACCGGGTGCTGTTCGCCGACCCCGTTGTCGGGCGTTACCAGATCGCCTCGCTGCGCGAAGGGCTGCGCCAAGGTGTCAGCGGTTGGGGTTGGGACAACGTGGCGTATGTCGGTCGCTGGGAGATCGAGGTCGCGACGGTACAGACGCCAGCGTTGCTGTGGTACGGGGATGAGGACCTTATGGCTCCGCTGGCTCACGGCCGATGGCTCGACGAACACCTTCCCAATTCTCGACTCGTCATTCGGGCTGGCGAGGGCCACTTTGGCCTCCTCGATCATCTGGCCGAGGTGCTCTCCGAGCTCGTGGCCGGGTAAGTACCCTGGGCTTTTCAGCAAGGAGCTGACGGAAGGGGGGGCTCAGTTGCCGCGACACCGTTCGCCGGGGGACCTGCTGCTGGCGACGATCACCCGGCCAAGGTGCCGGACGCTGATCCCCGCCACCTGGCCGCCTGGCCGCGCTAGTGCACTGTCTCATGGGAACGTTGACGGTGTAGTGAGGCGAGGATCTCTTCGGTTGGGCGGACGCAGGGCGGGAGTGAATCAGCTTGTCCACGAAGTTCTGCCCGGAGAGCACGAGCGCATTCCCCGCGCATCCGATCAACGGGGCGATCGAGGCACCTCGTAGTACAAGTGGG
>PLTL01000147.1 GCA_003164475.1 Candidatus Dormiibacterota bacterium
CTGTGGGTCGGTAGCCGGTTCACCGCGGCCGCGTTCCGCGGCCACACGGACAAACCCATCCATGTGATGCCGGTTCCTATCGAGACCACGCCCGACCCGCGACTGAGCCGCGCCGACTTCGGGCTCCCCGAGGCTGTCTGCCTGTTCCTCTTCCACTTCGACGCCACCTCGTCGCCGGCCCGAAAGAATCCCTGGGCAGTCCTTCGCGCCTTCGGCCGTGCCTTCGACCCCTGGGAGCGCCAGGGCACGGCAAGGCTCGTGATCAAGGCTTTGAACCTTCGCAGGCTCCCAAAGGTTCGGGAGCGGCTGACCCGCGAGGTCACGAACCTCGGTGGGATCGTGATCGAAGAGAGCCTGACCCGATCGGAGATGGATGCGCTGCTGAGCCTCTGCGACGTCTACGTCTCGCTCCACCGCTCCGAGGGTTTCGGCATGGGGATGGCCGAAGCAATGCTGCTAGGTCTTCCCGTGGTGGCGACAGGTTACTCGGGGAACATGGAGTTCATGACCCAGGCCACTAGCTGCCTGACCGGCTACCGGCTGCGACCCGTCGATGAGACCGATCTCCTAGACCAGCCGGGACTCGACGCGGTGTACGAGCTGGGCCAGCTCTGGGCCGAACCCGACGTCGGTCGCGCGGCAACTTGGATGCGCTGGCTTTATGAGAACCCGGCGGCGAGGCGACGGATCGGAGCCGCGGCCTCGGCGACCATCCGTAGGCGCTACAGCCCCGCAGCGGCCGGAGCGGCAATGACCGCCCGCTTGGTTGAGCTCTCGGAGGGACTTCCCCTCGATGCGCTGCCGTGGGGGCGGCGCGGTGCGGACGTCACCCTCTCGGGAACTGGTGGGCGGTGATAGTTCCTCGCCGTCACCGACGCGTCTTTCGGCGTGGCGGCCGGGTAGACGGGGGGGACCGATGACCGCAGCGACTGGCGGTGGCGAGGTGGCGGGGACAGGGGCCGAGACGGGTGTGGGACCGCACGGGATGGTCGCCGCGTGGCTGCGGCGTCTCCGCATCCCACGGCCCGGAACGCGGCTGTGGTCCTTCGGAGCATACGTTCTGGTCGCGCTGGCTCTGACGTTTCCCGCATGGCGCAATCCGACCATGGAGTGGCCTGGGTTTGCGGGCGATCCTATGCTCTCGATGTCTTTCCTCGGCTGGTTCCCATTCGCCCTGAGCCACGGCCTGAATCCCTTACACCAGAGCTACGTGAACCTGCCGATGGGATCGAACGTGATGTGGAACACCAGCATCCCCCTGTCAGGACTGGCGATGTCGCCCGTCACCGCGTTCTTCGGGGTCGTCGTCTCCTATAACGCGGCCCTCGTCCTGGGACTCGCGCTCGACGGCTGGTGCACGTTCCTATGGCTGCGCCGTCACGTCCGGCACATGACGGCGGCCTGGCTCGGCGGCCTGCTTGTGGTTCTTGGTCCGTTTGCCACGAGCCAGGCTCTCGCCCACCTCCAACTACTTCTCTTCTTCCCGGTGCCACTTCTATTCATCGCCACCGAGACAGTGATCCGGCACCCCGACCACCGCAACCTCCGCTGGGGCGCCGTCATCGGCCTGCTGGCCGCCGCGCAGATACTTCTCAGTGAGGAGAGCCTGGCCCTCTGCCTGGTCGTGGTGGGTACCACCATCGTGATCGCCGCCCTGCTGTTCCCTCGGAGCGTGAGGGAGCGCGTCATTCCCCTGGCCAAGACGCTCGGGGTGGCCGTGCTGCTGTTCGTGGTGATCGCCGGGGTCCCCCTCGCCTATCAGCTTCTCGGGCCGGGGCGGATTACCGGGCTGATCCAGACGCCGAACGAGTACGTGACCGATGCTATCAACCTCGTCGTACCCAACGGGCTCACCAGCCTGAACCCTCCGTTCACCATCGGTCTGGTCAGCCATTGGACCGCCGGAGAGCTCGAGTCCGACTCGTACATCGGCATACCCCTGCTCCTTCTCAGCCTGTGGGCCTTCCTGCGATGGCGCAGGGACCGCTGGATGGTCATCGTGGGCTGCGGAACGGCCGCCGCCCTGGTGTGGAGCCTCGGCCCGTTTCTCCATATCGACGGCGTGACCCATCACCTGCTTCCACTCCCGGGACGTCTGCTGATCTATATTCCGATGCTGGCGAACCTCCTCCCCTCCCGGTTCGCGCTCTTCACGGAGCTCGGCCTGTCGGCCGTGGTCGCCGTCGTCACCGATCGGGTGGTGCTCCAGGGCCGGTGGCGTGGGCGTCTCGCCGGCGGCGCCGCCATTGTCCTGGTTGGCGTCACTCTGGCGCCACAGATGCCGATGCGGACGTGGACGGCCCTCACCCCGCGCTACTTCCTCCCCGGTGGCGACATCTCCAGTGTCCCGGCCGGGTCCGTGGCGTTGGTCGTGCCCTACGGGGATGGCAGCGGGTACTCGATGGAGCCGACACTCTGGCAGGCGCAGTCGGACTTCCAGGTGCGGATGGTATCGGCCGCGATGTACACAGAGGGCCCTGGAGGCGTGGTGTGGGCCGGAGACGAAGGGACCGCTCTCAGCTGCGCGTTGCACGCCATTCAAACGACATCTCTGATCAAGTGGTGCGGCCCCAGCTTCACCAGCGTCATCAAGGCCGCGCGTGGCGCCTTGAAGGAGATGGACGTCAGCGTGATCGTCATGGGTCCGATGGCCTACGGCCTCGAGCCAGCAGTGCAGAAGCCGATGGAGAACTTCCTCATCCAGTTGGCAGGGGCTCAACCGCGTCACGACCAGGGCGCGCTGGTGTGGAGCTACCCTGGGTAGCCCATCCAAACTCGGTCGCCCAATGCAGAAACGCTCCCTGACGGACTCTGCTGAGTTCGGCGGTCAAACATGATCCCGGGCCTCTCCCGTATCATCCGCGATGACCCCTTCTGGGAGGCCATGCCCACCCTAGGTCGGAGTGGATGATGAGCGGTCCGATCAGGCCCAAGCTGTTGTCGACCAAAGTCGAGGCGCCCGCGATTGAGCCGATGCGGCCGGAGGCGCGGCCCACTGGTATTGGCCGGCGCGGCCGGCGGAGACAAACCCTTCTGTCTTCGCCCGCAGGGAGCAAACCCTCCGTCAGGCGTCGGGTAGATGCCCGTCTGCAGGCTGCCCTCGACGCGGCGGTGAAGAGGCGACCTTGCCCGGATGGCACAGACGGATCCGAAGTCGCGGCGCTCTGGGTGTCGGACGCGTCCAGAGCGGCACTGGATCCTCCGGATCGGGTCGACCGGCTCGACCTGGGGGCGGTCAACCTCAGCCGGGAGCGGGGGGGGTCGGTCACTGAAGCCGCTGTTCCCGTGTGCGTCCTCGACGACGTGCTTGAGCATGTCGGTGACCCCGGCTCCCTTCTTGCCTGGGCTTACCACCGGCTGCAGCCCGGCGGGCGCTTGGCTCTCACCGTTCACGACGTTCGAGCCGCGGGGCCACGCAAACTCCGGGCCCTCGCGGCTGCAGAGCCTGGCATCCTCCTCTTCCCTGGAGAGACGCTCCAGGGTCTGCTCTTCCGGGAGGGCTTCGAGCAGCCGCGACTCCGCCGCTGCGGAACCGACCTCGTCGTCACCGCACATCGCAGTTCACTGCCCCCACCGACACAGCGCGCCCAGCGCCTGTCGGTGGTCGTTCCCGCCTACAACGAGATCCGGACCTTCGATACGACCATGACCCTCCTTCTCCAGAAAGAGATTCCCGGCATCGACATAGAGGTCATCGTCGTCGAGAGCAACTCCACCGACGGTACACGCGAGAGGACCCTCTCGTACTCGGAGCACCCCCGGGTCAGCGTGATCCTGGAGGATCGGCCGAGAGGCAAGGGCCACGCTGTCCGCGCCGGTCTGGAACTCGCACGCGGCGACTTCGTGCTGATCCAGGACGCAGACACGGAGTACGACATCGACGATTACGACGCTTTGCTGGAGCCGCTTCGAGCCGGCGAGGTGGGTTTTGTGCTGGGAATTCGCATGAGCCCAGAAGGCTCCTGGGGCGTGAGAGACTTTGGCCAGCACGGCGTGGTCAGCCGCGTGATGAACGTCGGTCACTTCATCTTCCTGTTCCTCTTCAACACCGTCTACGGGCAGCGCCTCAATGATCCGTTCACGATGTTCAAGGTCATGCGCCGCGACTGCCTCTACGGGCTCTCGTTTGAATGCAACCGTTTCGACTTCGATTGGGAGCTTGTGGCCAAGCTTGTGCGTGCCGGCTACCTCCCACGCGAGATCCCGGTGACCTATCGGTCGCGCTCCTTCAGCGAGGGCAAGAAGATCGCCTTCGTCAGGGATCCGCTGACGTGGCTGAAAGCCTGCTTCAAGTACCGTTTCGTGGAGCTATACTCAGACCGCTGACCCGCGGCGTGCTGCGTCGCCCCGAGGGCGGATGGGTTATCGTTCTCTCATGGGACGACCATGAGGAACTGTCCTCTTTGCGGCGAGAGGCCACAGTTGGTTTCGTCACTACGCTCGCCCTTCTCTTCAGTGACTTTCCAGCTTGGTATGTGCGAACCGTGCCAATTGGGTCTTGTACTTGATCCGCGGACTGATTTTCCCGATCTCTACGGGGCCGAGTACTACGAAGGCAAAGGGGCGGATCCTACGGTCGACTATGTGGGAGATGAGAGGCCAGGATCCACCCGTGAACTTGAGTGGAACGGCATCATGCGAACGGTGGGTGACATCGTGAAATGTCGCCAACCACACGCAAATTCGTGGAGACTCCTGGATTGGGGCGCCGGGTTAGGGGGTCTGGTGCGGACTGCGAGGGAACTCGGAATCGAAGCTGACGGCCTGGACGAGGGATACGCCGCCACCGTACTGGCTGCCAAGGGGCTGCTGGCGCCCCCGCTGTCTGAACTTCGTGAGCGCTATGACGTTATCACGGCGATTGAAGTTGTCGAGCACCTGACGAACCCGTTGCCAGTGCTGCGGTCGATAGCCAACTGCCTGAAGCCGGGCGGCTTCCTGTACATCACCACCGGCAACCTGGCGAAGGCCCGGGGGCCTCTTGATCGATGGTACTACGCCCAAATCCCGGATGTCCATGTCACCTTCTGGTCGCCTCAATCATGGGCCAAGGCACTTGGCAAGGCTGGGCTGGAGGCGGCCCCTCTGCCACTCACCCGCGTCGATGCGCGCATTGTCCAGTACAAGATCATTAAGGCACTGCCGAGGTTCCGTCGTCCTCTGGTCGCTTCGGTACCTGCGTGGAGGGCAGTAACACGCATTTTCGATGGGATCTACGGGATCTCAGCGTTTTCCATAGGGGTAAAGCCTCTGGAATCAGCGGGCCTTGTCTGAGACGGGCCAGAACCACTCATCGAAATAGGGCTTTTCGTCCCTTTCCGGAGGTCATGAGCGGCCGGGGAGAGGCGGGCAGTAGCCGCGCCGAGGCTGAGCATGGCGAGGGCGATGAATGCGTCCGCGGAGCGGAAGCCGAAGGCGATCCGGGTGAGCAGGCGCAGCCGGGTGTTGATCGCCTCGACCCGTGCGTTGGAGAGGTCGTGACGGAGGGCTGCGTCGTGCCGGTGAGACCGTCGAGGTGCGTTCCCTCGCCGACTACGAGGTGGCGATATGAGCCCCGCCGCGGCACGATCGACACCGGCCTCCAGTACCCCGGAGCCGAGCTCCTACCAGCGGCTCCGCAGCACCTTGCCTACCTGCAGATGTCGGCCGCCGCTGAGCACCTGGCCGCCGAGTTGGACCGCGGGATCAAGGAGAAGCTCTCCGCCACCCAGGTCCTGGAACAGCTCCTCGCCATCGAGGTCGAGGCAACTCGCCAGCGGCGGCAGCGGAGCCGCCTGCGCTTCGCCCGCTACCCGGTGCACAAGACCCTCGCCGAGTTCGACCTCGACTTCCAGCCCGGCATCGACCGCAAGGTGGTGGCCGAGCTCTCGACCCTGCGTTTCGTCGAGGAGAAGCGCAACGTCATCCTCCTGTCACCGCCCGGGGTGGGCAAGTCCCACCTGGCGATCGCCCTGGGCATTGCCGCCACCGACGCCGGCTACCCCACCTACTTCACCGTCGCCGCGGACATGGTGGCCGCGCTCCAGGCCGCCCAACTCGAGGGCACCGCCGCCCCCAAGTTGCGCACCTACTTGAGCCCCTCAGTCCTGGTCATCGACGAGCTCGGTTACCTGCCCCTCGACCAAGCCTCGGCCAACTGGATCTTCCAGGTGGTCAGCCGCCGCTACGACCGGGGCTCGATCATCCTCACCTCCAATCGCGGCTTCGGCGACTGGAACCAGGTCTTCGCCGACCCGGTGGTGGCCTTCGCGATCGTCGACCGGCTGCTCCACACCGCCCCCGTGTTCAACATCCGCGGCGCCAGCTACCGGATGCGCGCCTACACCGCCCAACAGAGGCTCAAGGGAGGCAGTGCTATGGTTGGCTGAGCCCCGATACCTGTGCACTATTCGTGATCATCTCTGTGCACTTTTCGCGGTCCCCTACACCGTTGGACTATCCGGACGATCCCGAGATGCCGGCTCCTGGGCTCCCGGGGTGGTCGGCCATGACTGACAAACCGGTAGTCCCATTTCGGTGGCAACACAACCGCCCAGCTGGTCCCATGCTCGTGGTAGGCGACACCTGAAGCCCGTCGTCTGCCCGCCGACATACTAGGAACCGAGTTTCGAGACCAGCTCGCATTGGTTGCCACTGAAGACACTCAAATGGCTTTCCGGCAGCTCCGCAATTGACTGGAGCAGAGCGGCATAGGTGTTACCGTACTGGTATATCGCTAGCTGCTGGTCACTGGCTGTGGAAGCATGGCAAGCAATGTACTCCCTGGACTCCCAGTAGTCCCTCCGATACTGGGCCATGTACACCTCACTTGCGTCGCCGGCGAGCGCGCCGCCCAAGACCCCGATCAGAGTGAATGCTGTTATGGCGTAGATCACGGGTGCGCATGTCTTCTTCCACTTCGCGCGAATGCCAGAGGCCGATTGGCGGCGTACGTCAGAAGCCATTTGTGCAAAGACCAGATACAAGCCGATGGCCGTCGGGGCTGTGATCAATGCATACCGAGAGACTGCACTCTCCGCTAGCCGGTGTTGGCTGCAAGTGCGTGGAGAACGCCTCGCAGTCTAGCGTCCTGCCTACAGTGCAGCCAAGTCGCCCAGAACTGATGAGGTGCAGTGCGGTATCGTGGCAAAGCCCTTCCTCGGCTGTCGACTAGCTCGTCCCGATTCACGGAGGTGGGGAGAGAGTCGCACAGGTGGTCCCACTGAAGACAGACAAGTGCGCCTCGCGCAAATCGGCGATACTCGATTTCAGGAGGTCTGGCGGACCATACTGGAACAGCTGCAACTGCGCATCGCCAGCGGACGAGGCGTGGCACGCATAGTACTCGAGGGACGTGAAGTATCCGAGTCGCGCGCTGCCAAGATGATACTCATCGATGTCTGCGAACCCCGAGGCGGAGAGCATGGTCAATGCCGCAAGAAGAGCAACCCCGCCGAAGCCGACCCATCTCAAGCGCTCAGTCTGTGGCCGCTCACTGTCTGCGACGATGACGTACCCAGACCCCTTGTGTCTTATGGGTTGGGTTGCAGAAGCACGAGCGTGCCGCGCGTGCGCGTCCAGTGAGACCCGGACGCAAAGGAGGTAGAGCCCAATGATGGTCGGAGCCGTGGTGACCACATACCGAGAGGAGGTGGCAGTGGCGAGCCCGTAGTCCGTTCGCGCAAGAGCCATGGAGAGGGCACCAATGAGTCCAAAGGCAATGAGTCCGACATAGATGCGGTAGGGCTCTCGCCCGGGCGGCTTGGTTCGAAGGACAACGATTATCGCGGCTAGACAGAGGATGGTCTGAAGGATGCCGAATGCCAAGGCGACGCCCAGGGCAGGCTGATTGTCGAGCATGCCGAGGATGCCGTTGCCAAGGGCCGCGATCGCAAACTCGATGACGAGACCCACGTGCTGGAGATCGTACTGGAGCGACGTGCTCGCTGTGCCCGGCAGGTAGATGGCGAAGAAGACCGCGGCGGCGAGGACAAGGCAGCTTCGCTCCACGATGCGCCCGCGAACCCAGGGGAAGAAGGACACAACGAGGCAGGCAGGCCATGACAGTAGGCCTGGCTCACCCAGCAATGATGCTATGAGGCAGCAGACGATGCCTCCCGCTAGCAGCATCTTCCTCCGTGAGGTTGCAGCCGCGAAGACAGCCGCGACTGACATAACTGCGATCAGAG
>PLTL01000027.1:0-17038 GCA_003164475.1 Candidatus Dormiibacterota bacterium
ACCACCACCACCTATCTGCGCAAGCTGGAGGGCGCCGGCGATCCCTTCGGCCCCCAGCTGGCCGAGCTGCTGCTCGGCTCCGACGAGGGCGGGACCGGCGCCACCTAACCCAGCTCGGGTGCCGATGCCCGCCCCTCGACGCCATCGCCGACGCTGTACCGCGTGGGGAGAGGCGCTGGGACTGGTGCGAGCGCGGAGGAGGGAGCGCCCAGCGAGAGCGGTAGAGCCGACGCGGCTCAGGCGGCCGGCCGCCGCACACACTGTCGATCGCCTTGGCCAGGAGGGTTAATGCGCCGACTCCCGCCACGAGGACCAAGAGCGTTTTGCCGGGCTTGTCGAGGTCGATGTTCTGGCCGACGGCCTGGCCGATGCGGAAGCCCGACTCCGCCTGGAAGCGGGGATCGCAAACGTCGCAGGTCGGGGGCGGCGGGTAGACGGCCACAGGACGACGTTACTGGAGCTCGTAGGCGCGTGCGCATGAGAGCGGTAAGTGCCGCGCGGAGCGGCCCAGCAGTGCGTGGCGAAACGGTTGGGGCGGGAGGCGGGGGCCTTATACCACAAAATTAAAGTTGCCCAAGCTGTGAGGATTTCTTGGGCAAGTCTCAGGATGGTGTATAGGCTGGGCGATGAACCCTCCCGGCCGGCGCCAGCGGGCAAGATGCTGTTCACGGTGCAGACGGGGGCCAGTGCCACCGTCGAGGCGGACGACGAACGGGCACGGCGGCGGTCGGCGACTGGACTGGGCACTCTTGGGAACCTGGGTCGCCGTCGTCCTCGCTCTGATGGCGCTGGTGGTGATGATCCTCGCCTGGCGGTTGCCGGTTGCGCCACCGGTGCCCCCTGCAGCGCCCGTGGCGTCGCCCGCAGCGCCGGTGGTGACAGTGGGGCCGTCTGATAGTGAGAGTCACGGCCCTGGACCGTTGCCGATCCAGGGCGTCAGTTGGCGGACGTGATGTCGGGTTGGCGGGGGGCAGGGCGGGCCACAGCTACGCCCGGCTGCTTCCGGAGGGGTCTGGCGACGTCGGCGTCGATCCCGCCAGTCACGAGGGGAGTGAGGGTGATCCTGGGTGACTGGATAGGGATCGGGCCCGCGCCGAGGCGAAGAGCCTTGGTCGGCCTCGGCGCAGGCGAGCCGTCACCGATCACCCCAGCTGGTCGCGGGTGGTCCGCGCCATCGAGGCCCTAGGATCGTTCCCGAAAGGGGGTGCCTCAGCGGTCGCCCGCACCCACTTCGATCAGGGGAGCTGAGCGAACGTTCCCGAAGGAACTCCTTCCGGAACTAGTTTGCACTTCGTCGCGCGTTCGGGAGTCCGGGGCCTATGCAGCCGTCACTCCGGCTCGAAGAAGTCAGTGTCCACCCTGGGGATGGTGTAGGTCCGCTCGGGGGCGACCCCCACCCCGTGCTCGATCATGAGATCAGCCAGCATCGGCCCGTCGATGAGGACAATGCGCTTGTCGATGCGATCCACGTACGCGCGCGCGTCCGGGGAGAAGCTGGATGTCGTGATGAAGACGCCCTTGCGGGCGCGCGCCCCGTCGAGGCTGCCGGCGAACTTCTGGATCTCGGGACGCCCGACGCCGCTCTGCCAGCGCTTCGCCTGGACATAGATGGCGTCGAGACCGAGGCGGTCCTCCTTGATGATCCCGTCAATCCCCTCGTCGCCGGAGCGGCCGACCACTTGTGATGCCTCGGCGTAGCTCCCCCCGTAGCCCATGGCAACGAGCAGGCGCACCACGAGCTGCTCGAAGAACGCCGGCGAGGCCTGGCCGATCCGCTCGAGGAGCTCACCGGCGACGAGCTGGCGCCTCGCGCGCCACAGGCGCTCCATCGCCTCGTCGGGGTCCTCCGCGTCGCCAGCGACGGGCCCGGTGGCCGCAGCCTCGCCGGCGGCGCCCGAGGCGCTGCGCGTCACCCACTCCGCGAAGCTGGGGTACTGGCGGAGAAAGGTCTCGTCGAGTCGGGCGGGCGGGTCCTGAAGAAGGCGGCGGCCCTCGTCGGTGACACCGACGACGCCGCGGCCGCGATCGAGCAGCCCCGCCTTCTTGAGGTAGGTGATCGCCCAGCCGACGCGATTTCCGAAGCGACTGCCGCCGCTCGGGAGCAGCTCGGTCCGGTCCTCGGCGGAGAGTCGGAGGGCGTCGGCGAGTTGACTGATCAGATCACGCTCCCGGTGCTCCATCCCGTCGCCCGATGCGCGGAGTACGGGGAGCAGGAGCTCGTTGAACTTCGGGATCGCCATGGCCGGCTCAGTCTACGGCGCGGCGAGGCGGAGGTTTCCTGGGCTTCCATTCGGCGACGGGCGCTTCGGGAGCCGGGGCCCCCCCGCAGCTCGGCGCTGCCCGTGGGTACCAGCCAGCTCCGCCTCTGCCCGGTAAACACCCGGGGTGCCTACAGCTAGATGAGGGGAGAGGTGGTCTCGAGAGCGTTGATCACCAAGAGCTTGACCTGGCTGGGGCGTATGCACGAGCCCGAGACCGCATCGTCCTGGTAGTCGAGGAGGGTCGGAGGCCGCTCGCCGAACACAGCGTCGTGGGGCAGCATTCCCTTCGGCATCCCCATCTGCTCCATGGTCGAGAGCCGGCGCCAAAACACAGGGACGCGCCGCTGACCGCGCGCCAGGAACCCGAACGCCCTGTGATACCCGTCGCGTAGGTAGTACCGACCGTTGTATTCCGCTACTTGAATGAAAGACGGCAGCAACCCGTACTGGAAACCGAGTCCCGGCATGCCGTTGGTCGGGGCGCTGAACGATCCGGTGAAGCGCAAGTTCGGATTGCGAGACATGACCACCCAAGCCCGCTGGCTCTCATCGAACGAGACGTTGATGGTCTCGGTGTGGGACGCGACCGGCAAAGCGACCTCGGCGATCGCCGCGAGCTCCAGCGCCACCCCCGTCCGGGTCAGCGCCTCGTCGATGTGGATGATGGGTTGGAAGGCGCAAACCCGCCCGAGATCCGCTATGCCAACCTGCCACCCCTCGGCCCAGTACGGCGCCGCCGCAGGTGATGAGCGCAGGGCCTGGATGTGGGCCTGGAGCTCCGGGGGTGCCGCCTGGATGAGGTTGGTCTGGTCGACTCCCGGGGGTCGCTCGGCGACCACGGATCGCGCCCGCTCGATGCGAATGCGATCCGCCACAAGTTGATCAGGCAGATCCAGCCGCCCGGAGATCGCCTGAGGCGCATCGGGGTCCAGCCAGCCCAGGAGGACGCGCCCCGGGCGACCGGGTCCGGCTGACGTCGACACCCCTCGCATCGCCCTCAGCTGCCCAACCAGCTCGACTTCCGCCTCAGCTTCAGCTCCCAGCGCATTGGGGTGGATCTCGATTCCGGCCATGTCGACCTCCTGGCGGCCGCGGCCGCCCTCCGAGGCTCCCCAGCGTGGCCGCCTGATCCGTAGAGCGGTTGCAGTTGGGTCGCCATCCCAATATTGATGTTGGGAAGACTACTACAACCTGCGCGGCGGGCGCAACCGGCCGATCCTCACGGGACCCAGGTCCACCAGTTCGGGGCCTCGGGATCGCCAGGGGCCCAGGCCATCGCCGCGGTCGACCAAGTTGATGTTGGGGAGCCGACCCAATATAATGACCCACCAAAACCAGCTGGAGGCAACCCGCGTGACCCCTTCCGACCCAGAGTCGGATGCCACCTCGTTCGGGCGACGGATCCAGGAGCTCCGCCGGCAGAGCGGCCTGACACAGCGCCAGGTTGCCGAGAAGCTCGGCATCGACTTCACGTATCTCTCCAAGCTGGAGAACAGCCGAGGTGAGCCTCCGGGAGAGGACACCATCCGCGGGCTAGCGGCCGTTTTCGGGCTGGACCCCGAGGAGCTCCTGGCTCTCGCGGGCAAGGTTCCTACCGAGCTTCGAGCTCGTGCGGCGACGGACCAGGAGTTCGCGCTCTTCCTGCGTAGGCTGCCGGCACTCCCCGATGACGTGCTCCAGCGCCTGTACCGCGACGCCCAGATGCGAAGGCCACCGCGGCGATGACGTTCATCCCGGAACTCCGCATTGAGGCGCGGGCTTCGGAGCTCTGGCGCCGCCAGGGGCTGGAGCCGAACTTCGATACCGAGCGGCTTCTCGACGTCCTGCAACTGGACCTGCTCTGGGATCAGCTGCCGGCAGATGTCCTCGGCGCCCTCCAGGCTGAGGAGCACCTGGTCATCCTCAACCAGGGGCGGCTCGCGGAGTTTGAAACGATGCCCGGTCTTGAGCGCTTCACGGTCGCCCACGAGGTGGGCCACGCCGTCCTCCATGCCGATGACTCATGGGTTGGCGTCCTCCCTCTGATGGGAGGGGGGCGCACGTGGTGCCGGTCGAACTCCGTTGAGCCTCCCGAGTTCCAGGCAAGCCGGTTCGCCTCCTACCTCCTGGTTCCCCGGGACCGGCTCCTACCTGTCTTGCCGGCGACGCCATGGAGAGGATGGCCCCTCGTCTACCAGCTGGCCGAGACCTTCGGGGTCACCCCCACGGCCATGAGGGTACGGTTGGAACTCGGTGGCCACGCTCATCGCGAGGAGGACGGGACGCCCGTTTCAGGCCCCCTCCCGACCCCCACGTCGGGTCAGGTCAGCCTGCCCGGAATACTGGCGTAGCCAGAGAGGTGTCGTGAACGCAATTCCGGGTGACTGCGGTTCCGAGCAGAGCGGGCAGCCTAGTGGCGCTCGCGGCACCGCAGAGGTGGCGTCGGGCCCCGAGGGAGGCAATCCCGGTCGCATCTACGTCGAGGACTGGACAGCCGCTTTCGGGACGCCGTATATGATCGCCGATGACGCCGAGCGCGCGGAGACCTCTGAAGTGGCTGAGGATGGTGGCTCGTTCACCTTCCACGCTGGCCACCCGTCCGAACCGGGGGATCTCCAACTCGCCTTCGTCGACGGTGTGCGGCGGGGAGACGTCTCTCTGTACCAGGAGGACTCGGACAGCGGAGCCATCGCCCGTGGCGTGGCAGCCACTCATGCCTGTGGTGCTGTGCTCTGTGAAGAGGGCAGCCGGCCGGTCATCGCGGACGTCCGCGTGACCCGCCTGGTGATCTGGGGATCAGGGGTCACCGGGGAACTTCCACCGGTGGCAGGGGGCTGGTCATGGAAGTCCGAATCCGTTGCTACCACTGCTCCGGATGCACCGGTGCGGACCCTACAGACCCGCATGCGGCAAAACGAGGCCCGGCTCACTGAGGATCTTGCCCAGGCGGGCTGGCACGTCGTCCTCGACGGCCCCTTGCACTTCGTGCGGTACCACCATCTCCCCGTCTGCGGTTATGTGAAGACTCACGCCCGCCCGTACCTCCCCGCCGAGCTTCACCGTCAGGTGCGCCAGCTCCGCGGTGGCGAGCGCACTTCGCTTTTCGTGCTCCGGGGCAAGGATCCAGGCACCCAACTGTACTCGTGCTACCTACGACTCAAGGACGCGGCAGGGGACTCAGGGCCGTGGTACGGGATCGTCCGGCTGGAATTCCCAGTCTCGGCGGGCCTCGCGGCTGTCACCACTGAAGCAACCCGCCTGGCCGGTCTGCTCCCCGTGTACGCCAGCCTTCCGCATACCGACCCTCGGGCCCCCCAGAACCTCCAACCCATCGGGGCGCTCGAGCGAGAGCTTCGGCACCGGCTTGGAGACGCACGACTCGCGGTCCGAGCGGTTCGTGCCTCCGTCGCCTCCCTCCGCCTTCCATCCGTCGCATAGGGAACCTCGATGACCCTGCCTACCTCCACCCCGTCCGACCAGTCCGATCCCCTCGTCGGTGTCGTCGACGGCTCCCTGACGGCAAATACTCGGCGTTTTCACGTGGCGCTCAATGACGACGCCGTTGTTCAGCTCGATGAACTCCTGGCGACATCTAGCGCGCTTCCAGATGGCCGTCGGGTGGTTCACTACGGCATCGTGGTCGAGGGTTCGGGGGAGATCGAGGGCGCGGAGTTCGCTGGCGATACCAAGCGGATCGCGGTCCGCAAGGAGATGCCCGGCGAGACGGCGCGGCGCGTTGAGGTTCAGATCCTCCGCACCATCCCGGAGATCTGGGTAGCGCCGGAGCCGGGGTCGGAGGTGCGCAGGGCGGTCGGCAAGGAGCGCGAGGACGCACTCTTTCTCGATCAGATGCAGCAACCGCTCGCCGTGGGTCTTGACCAGGCTGGCGAGCCTGTCTATGTCGCGTTCGAGTTCCTCAACGGCACAAAGGGCGGGCATGTGAGCATCAGCGGGATCAGCGGCGTGGCGACGAAGACATCCTATGCCCTCTTCCTCCTCTATCAACTTCTGGAGACGCCCTCGGGGCTTCGCCTTCTCGGCCAGCACGCTGCCAACACCCGCGCCCTGGTCTTCAACACCAAGGGGGAGGATCTCCTCCACATCGACCGCGACAACAACGCGTATCCGGCTCGGGCCAGCGAGGAAGATGCAAAGTGGGCCGGACTTGGGATCGCCAAGCCGGGGCGTTTCACAAGCGTCAGGCTCTACTCGCCGCGGTCGGCCAATTGCCGTCCGGGTCAGACAGTGACCGATGTCAAGACACGTAATCAGAAGGATGTGGCGGCGTACGGCTGGACACCGGACGACTTCATCCGGCAAGGGCTCCTCCGGTTCTGCTTCACGGAGACCGACGACCGAGCTACCCAGATCAGCTTCATCGAGCAGAGGGTTCGCCTTCAGCTGGCGAGGCACGCCTACCCACTTCTGGGTGAACCCGGCGCTGTCCTCCTGGCCGATCCCCCAACGAACTGCTCCATGAACTTCAACGCGGTGATCGGCGAAGGGCGGACGCCGAAGCCACCTGGAGACGGGATCTCGGTCCGGAACTTCGCTGACCTCGTGGACTTCCTCGCGGCGACACTCGAGCAGGCTCAGTCCGACGGTCCAGCTAGTCCAGCGTCGGTGATGTGGACCGGCGGGGTTAGCGCGGGTACCCAGGCCGCGTTCCTGCGTCGCCTCTTCGCCCAGACTTACCGGCTGGGTGCGCTCGTCACCCTGGGAGTTGCACCCGTCACCTTCGATGAGCGAGTGACCGTGGTCGACATCAACCGCCTCCATGACAGCGCCCAGCGGTTTGTGGTCGGCGCACTTCTGGAGCGGATCTGGCAGGAGAAGCAGGGATCTGGTCGTGAGCCGTTGCGCTTCATCGTGCTCGACGAGCTCAACAAGTTTGCGCCCAAGGACGGCCAGTCTCCAATCAAAGAGGTGCTCGTCGACATCGCCTCCCGGGGACGGAGCCTCGGGGTGCTTCTGATCGGCGCTCAGCAGGCGGCGACTGAGGTGGAGCCCACCATCGTCCGAAACGCCTCGATCAAGGTAGTTGGTCGGCTGGACGCTGGTGAGACGGAGGGGTACCGGTTCCTAAGCCCCGAGCTCCGGGAGAGGGCTTGCCGGTTCCTTCCCGGAACCCTGGTGCTCGATCAGCCGCTGGTGCCGGCGCCGATCCCGATCCGCTTCCCCTTCCCAGGCTTTGCCACCTGCGCCGATGAGGGACGCGAGGCAATCGGCTCCGAGGCAGCTGCGGAGATCATGAGCAAGCTCTGATGGCTACCATCCTTCACACCTCTGATACCCACCTCGATGTGCTGACATACAACGAGAGCCGCGCCCCTGATCATGACGAGGTCCTCGCGGAAACCGTCGAGATTGCTCGCCAGGTGAAGCCCGATCTGGTGCTTCACACCGGCGATCTCTTTCATTCCGTGCGGCCTTCGACTGAGGCTATGCAACGAGCCTTCGCCTGGCTGCAGGAGCTCGAGGCCATCGCCCCGGCAGGCGTGATCGTTGAATGCGGCAACCACGACTCGCCAAACCTGTTCCGCCTGTTCACAAAGATCCTTGGTGAGGACTCTCGGATTCGCTTCATCGACAAGGCGCGGCTTCCTCGAGACGGCGGGATCCTGGACCTGGCTGCCCGTAATGGGGAGCGCCTCCGTGTGGCCTCTCTTCCTTTCGTGCACGCCAACCGGGTGCTCGGCGAAGAGATCCTGGGCGACGCCGGGAGATGGACGGGATCGTACGCCGACTACATCCACAGAGTGGAGGAGGTGCTCGCGGGTGGCCTGAAGGAAGGATATGACCCTCCCCACGATGTGCTTATCTTCGCTGCCCACCTTCACGTCGCCGGAGCAAAGTTCTCCAGGAGCGAGCGGCCCCTGCATATCAGCGAGATCTATGGCACGACTCTCGAAGCCCTACCGGTAGTGAACTTCGCGGCCTTCGGCCACATCCATCGTCCACAGCCGCTGCCGGGCACCCTGGTGACCGGCGAGTACGCTGGGTCACCCATCCCGATCGACTTCGGCGAGGAGGGGGAGGAGAAGTCGGTCGTCATCTACGAGGCTACCCCTCAGGCACCGACGAAGGTCAGCCGCGTTCCGCTCCGACGGGGACGTCCCCTGTGGCGTTTCACCGGCACCCTGGACGAGCTCCGGACTTGCGCCTCTAGTGTCGGAAAGGCGCTTGCTCTGGTGATCGTCAGGACGACCGAGCCCGCCGTCGACCTCTCTGACCACGTGCGAGAGCTGCTCCCGGCTGCAACGCTCCTCCAAGTAGTAGAGGAGTGCAGCAGCCGCAAACTTCAGGCGTTGACGCGCGCGGACGCCGCGGCCACCGAAGAGTTGGACTTCACGACTATGTTCGCTGAGTTCCTCTCGCAGCGCGGGACTAGGGTGGGATCGGCAGATCGTGTGCTCAAGGCCTTTAAGACACTGGTTGAAGCCGTCGGGGACGAAGGACCGCCGACGTTCGCCGAGGAAACCCTGTTGGTAGACAGCACCGTTGACGGCGGTAGCACGTCCCCTGAGGCACTAGGGGCTGCATCATGAGACCCCTGCGCCTGCAGATGGAGGGACTGCGCAGCTACCGGCATCCCGTCGACATACTGTTCGACCGGGACGGCCTCATCGCCATCATCGGTGACACGGGGGCAGGGAAGTCCTCTATCCTCGAGGCGATCGTCTACGCGCTGTATTCAGCCACGAGTTGGGATCAGCGCGGTGTGCGGGCCCTGATTTCCAGCGGAGCCAAAAAGGTATCGGTCGTCTTCGATTTCGCGGTGGGCGAGAAGAAGTGGAGAGTGACCCGGGCGACGAGCTTGACGGCCCAGCCAGTTCATCTCTTGGAGTGCACCTCTGACGCTGATGATCCACTTGCGCGCGTGGACGGAGAGGCGGCCGTGAACGACGCAGTTAAGAAGATCGTCGGGCTCGACTACGACACCTTCCAGAGCGCGGTGGTCCTGCCTCAAGGGCGGTTTCAGCACCTTCTCCGCAGTAGTCCTGGAGACCGCACGGCGATCCTCAAGGGCATCTTGCGACTGGAGCAACTGGAGGTCGTCCGGGAGATGGCCGAGCGCGCCCTCAGCCGCCTCCGACCACGGCTTGCGGCAAAGGTGGAGGAGCGCCAGCGTTATAGGCTGGATCCCGTCGACGACCTCATGGCGGCTCGGGTGCGTAAGGAGGATGCCGCGACCCGGGTCAGCTCCCTCCAAGGGGTGAAGGCGACCCTGGATGTCCTGAGGGCGGCCATCGCGGAACAGGACGAACGCGCAAGCAGGTTCAATGGCCTTCGCCAGGCGATCAGCGGGGCTCCCACGGGGATGGCGGAGCGACTCGGCAGGTTGGCTGAGCTCGACACGGAGATCGCGACTGAACTCTCAACCCAGGCGGGTCTGGTTGAGGATGCGGCGGGACGGGAGCGAGCAGCGACCAAACTGCTCGACGAGGCCAACCAGACTGGAGTTGGGCTGGCGCAATTGTTGGGAGCGTCGCAGGCCATCCCCAACCTCATAGAGGAGGTGGCGGCTCTGGGAGGTCGAGAGCAGGCCGCAGTCAATTCCCGTGCGGGACACCGTGCACTACTCGCTCAGGCCGAGGGCGACTCGATCCGACTCGCCGAGCTGGAAGCCGCTCTTTTGGCGGCCGACGCCCGAAAGGGAGGGCTGGCGGTGGGCAAGGACGCCGCGGAGGAAAGGCTTCGCGAGGTCTCCCGCGCGCTTGAGGCCTACCGGAGGAAAGTGGCGAGGGCCACCGAGATTTCCGCTGCAGTCGCATCAGCCACCGTCGCGTTGGCGGCGGCACGGTCTCAGGCCGAGGCGGTGGGGCCCGAAGTGCAGATAGCCCGTACGGCCGCTTCTACCGCACAGGCCGAACTGGACGAGTTGCGTCGCAGCAACGCCGCCGCACACGCGGCCCATGATGCGCAGCCGGGCGATGCGTGTCCGGTCTGCTCTCGCCCGCTTCCTGATGGATTCGCCCCTCCCAAGATCGCCGACGAGGACGTGGCCGTCGGCGTCGTGGCGGCCGCGCGCACTGATGAGGTCGACGCGGAGCGCAAGGTGGCGGGTTTCGAGGAGGCTGCTCGCATCGCCCGCGAGGATCTGAAGTCTTCGGAGCTGCGTGCGCTGGAAGCCAGAGAAGCTGTTGACGGGAGTGTTGAGGCGCTGAGAGCGTTTGTCGGCGCAGCCGACCTGGCCGCAGACGACGCGCTCCTGCTTGCCCCAGCGGGTGGTGCAGTCAACGGTATTGCCCGTGAGCTGGGTGAAGCGGACGGGCAGCTGCGCGAGGCGCAGGAGGCTGTCGCCCTCCAGCGAGGCGTGGCGTCGGAACGTGCTAAGGCCGTCACCGCGGCTGCCGAGGCCGTGAGAGGTAAGGAAAGGGAAATCGGGGAGGCGGGGGAGCGTGTCACCCGGTATCTCGGTGCGATTCCGGAGGGGTACCGGCCGCCCGTGCCGGTCACTGAGGAGGCGTGCCGCCGCTCCCTGGATGCGGTCGCTGCCAGGCAGGGACAGCTCGCTCAGGTCGATGGAGCCCGGCAGGCGGCGCAAGCTGAACGCCAGCAGGAGGAGGCGCGCCGGGAGACGCTGCATCGGAGACGCCGCACCGAGGTGGACGGTCCAGTCGCGGCTACCGCCGCCCCACTTGCCAACCTCCACCGTTGCATTCAAGATGCAGCTCAGTCGTTGGATTCGCAGACTCCGCGCGCGATCGCTAACGATGCCGACCTCATCACGCGTGCGGTTTGGGCCAAAGACCTGGAGGCCGCGGCGAGCGACCTCTGTGAGCGCCTTGAGTTGGCAAGAACTCAGACCTTCGACGCGAAGAGTGCGAAGGAATTGGAGCGGACGGAAGCTCTCCTGGGCGCTGGGTTCGAGAGTGCTGAAACGTTGTTCGACGCCTTGACTGGCGCCTTAGCGGACCGACTGGCCGCGGATCGGGACGAGGCGGAGGCTGAGCGGCAGATCCCGATCGTGGCAGCCCTTGACGCCCAGATCGCTCCGGCTTCCGCTCTGGCTCAGGACCTTCAGGAGCTGTCAGCCCAGCTCACGGACGCCAGGTTCGTCAGGTACGTCGCTACCCGCAAGCAGCAGGCGCTCCTTGCCGCGGCCTCGGAGATCTTGTCCTCGATGACAGGGGATCGCTATGGGTTCTCCAGCGACTTCCAAATCGTGGACCGGATGGGGGATCTGCCGCGAGACGCAAAGACCCTGTCGGGTGGGGAGACTTTCCTCGCCAGCCTCGCGCTAGCGCTCGGCCTGTTGGAGGTCGCGGGGCGTGGCGGCGGGAGGCTCGATGCTCTCTTCCTCGACGAGGGGTTCGCTAGCCTCGATGGCGGCGCGATAGACGAGGCCCTCTCGGAGCTCGAACGTGTCGCCGGTAGTGGTCGCTTGGTTGCGGTCGTCAGTCACCTCAAGGCCGTGGCCGAGCGCATCGACGACGTTCTGTATGTGCACCGGCAACCCGGTGATAGGAGCAGCGTGGCCGAGTGGATCGGCCCTGAGGAGCGCGACGCGCTAGTCATGCGCGACGTCGAATTGACACTACTGGCATGACGCAAGACCGGCGCACCTGGGTCACTGCGTCGGCGTGACAAGCATTGATCGACACTGGAGGCTCGCTCGAGGATGAGTGGTTCGCAGACGAGGGATGTAGGCGAGGCGCTGCAGGCCGCCCGGGAGGCAATGGACGCCGGAGGCTTCCTCGAGTTCCCCCTTGGGGATTCGGGCACGGACACCCTCGGTGATCTCTCCGACCTTCCTACTGTGCAGTGGCAGGACGGCAACGCCGGGGCCTTCCTTGCCTTGGCGACTAGTCTGGGCATCCGTCTGGTGTATTTCGGCTCCCATCGGTTGTCAGAGGAAGATCTCGAGCCTCTTGATGGCATAGATGCCGATTCCATAGCGCTTCGCTCTCGGCTTCGTCGGCAGCTTGGCCGGGTCGTATCGTTTGACCTTGCGTGGGTCTCAGATGGAGTGGGTCATCGCTTCACGGTGCGGCATCCTGCCGTTGAGGAGCTGCGCGGCCTCATTCAGGAGGATGTAGGGGAGACCGGTCCTGATTTCGACGCAGGCATCATGCGTGATGAGGCCGCCTATGAGGAACTCGCGGGCGATCGGCGCGTTGCTGAGGCCGCGGGCAGCGACGAGCTGTTGAAGGCGCTGCAGGAAATCAGTCGCGAGAAGACCGGCCGCGAGGCTGATGGGGTGGCGTTTTCGATGTGGAGAGTAGCTGAGGCGCTGGCACCCCACATCGCCGAGCGACTAGCGCCGCGGGTTGCAGCGGACGAACGGTTTCGGTCGGCAAAGTACTCTGCTCAGGTTGACGTCTTGCCGATCATTGTTCCGGAGTGGCGGCACTTCGAAGGCCGCTCTCAGCTGTTTCGTCGCATTCGCGAAGCAGCGAATATGATCGTGGACCGTGACTTGGCCGCCGAGGCGCACCTCCTGCGAGCGAGTGGGATGACCTTAGATACCATCGCGGGGCGCATTCATCGGTCGGCGAACGTGGTCCGTCGTCTCTTGGCTGAATACCCACCGGACGGGACATCCTGACTTGGCATCATGCGTCTAGGCTGATCCGAGCGCGGTAGCGGCGTCGGCAGGGGTGCCGGTGGGTTCCTTCCGGTCGCTACGTTGACTTCGCCTCTCAGATGCGTGGCCCTCCAGCGCACGCTGGGATCGCCGTTCTCCGGCACGTTCCCCAAAACTGGCTCAAGGATCGCTATCCTCGACGCTCATGACATACCTGACGGCCGCCGTCTCGGTCCTCGAGTCTGCCGGACGGCCTCTCACGACGCGCGAGATCCTCGCCGCCGCCCTCGAAGCCGGCTTCCTGCGGCCTGCCACGCGCACCCCGCTCAAAAGCCTCGACGCCGCTCTCTATGTCGCTGCCCACGACGCTCCGGCCCCAGTCCAGCGTCTATGCCGGCCCGGCCGGAGACGGGCGCGACGCGGCTCCGTTCGCTGGACGCTCCCGCCCCCGGCGGCGTGATGGACGAACGTACCCTCACCGCTCGTCTCAAGTCCTGGCTAGACCAGGAGCTCAACTCCGGTGCCTACGGCCCCCTCGACGGGGCCGACAACGAAGTCCATGTGGCCGGTGGTCGCGAGCGCCACGACGTCGTCATCTACCGCAACGGCGCCTCGTGGCACAACATCGAATGCAAGGTCCCCACCAGCCCCGAGGGTGGGACCCCATACGTACGCACCGTGGTGCAGGACGCTCATGACAAGGCGGTCGCCGAGGGGCACCCTTACTTCGGCACATTCAACTGCTCCTCATACGTGCTGTGGCGCTCCGACATGGCCGGTGTGCCCCTGCTCGAGCGAAGCGTCGGCAAGCGCCTCCCCGCGGTGTCCACCGGCAATATCAGCGCCGTCGATGGGCCCGCCGCGACCGAGGAGTTGCGCACGTTCGTCCGCAACCTTCTGACCCTCCTTGCCGAACTGGCCCGTGGCGGCCCCCCACCCGTCCGATCGGCTGAAGAGGAGCAGATCGTTGACATCCTGGAGGATCGCCTCGACGTCATCGTGGGCCTCACCCTGAGCGCCGTCGACTCCGCTTTCACTGCGAACAAGCCCTTCCGCACCTCGCTTCGAGCCTGGATGCGCGACGACCAAGGGTGGCAGTGGGATGACGACCGACGCCAGGAACTACTCCTGCAGGCCACCAAGGTTGCCTGTTACGTCCTGATGAATCAGATCCTCTTCTACGCCGCGATGCGGCGCGTCTTTCCCGAGCTCCCTCCGCTCGAGCTCGGCGCCGCCGCCTCTGGCGAGGGCGTGCGTTTGAGGCTCTGCGAACGCCTCGCCGAGGCACGCCGGATCACCCGTGACTACGAGACCGTGTTTGACACGGGGCTGCTGACCGAGGTTGCTTGCAAGGCCGATGGCGCTGTGCCTTCCTGGGCCGGTCTTATCCAAGGGGTGCAGGACGTCGACCTCGCCGCCTACTCGACTGATCTCTTGGGTGCCATATTCGAGCGGCTGCTGAGCCCTGAGGAGCGGCACCGTCTTGGCCAGCACTACACCTCGCCCGAGCTCGCCGACCTTCTCCTCGCTGCGACCGTCCACGACGCCAACACCACAGTCTTCGACCCGGCCTCTGGCGGCGGCACCTTCCTCGTCCGTGCCTACGACCGCCTCCGGTATCTCGGCGAGCGTGACCACCTCGTCCTCCTCACCCGCCTCTACGGCAACGATGTGTCCCGCTTCGCCGCCCACCTTTCCACGGTGAACCTGGCTGTCCGCAGCCTCGCCCGTGAGCGCAACTACCCGCGTGTGGGCAACCACGACTTCCTCCGCCTCCACCCCGGGGACCCCTTGCTCGCCCTTCCGGCCGAGGATGGCGACCAGCCAATGGCCGTCCCCCGACAGATAGACGTCGTCATCGGCAATCCCCCGTACGTCCGGCGACAGTCCCTCTCTCCCTCGCAGTTCCGCTCGGCCGCGGAGTCCGTCGTTCGCGACGGGATTCGCCCCCCGCTGGACGGTCTATCGGATCTCCATGCCTACTTCTGGACACATTCCCTGCCCTTCCTTGGCCCCAGTGGCCGCCTCGCCCTGCTGACATCGACCTCGTGGCTTGAGAGCAGTAGCGGCGAGTCGCTCCGTAGCCACCTTCTCGCCAATCACCGGATCCGCATGGTGCTGAAGAGCACCGTCGAGCCCTGGTTCGTCGGCGTTCGTGTCGATTGCGTAGCCACCGTCGTCGAGCGCGAGCCCGACCCGGCCCGGCGCGCAGCGAACTCTGTCGCATTCGCTGTGGTCAAGGCTCCCCTCGCCCACCTCCTCGGCTCCCGCAACCCCGCGTCCCGCTGGCCTGCTGCCGATGCCCTGATCGCCGCTATCCTCGGAGCAGCTCCGCACGACGATCTCAGCGTCGTCCGGGTTCCCCAGGATCAACTCGACGCATCCAAGTCATGGGCCGTCCACTTCCGCACCCCCCCGGTCTGGGACGCCTTCTCCCAGCTCCCGGGCGTCCACCCACTCGGTGACGTCTACGACGCCGGCGTCGTCCCCAAGCTCGGCTCGCCATGGTTCGTCGTGCGCGAGGTCGAGCCTTCCCAGGACGAACTCAAGGAGCATCTTCTCCGCCCGCGTCAGGTCGCCGGCGCCGCCTCACCCCTCATTTTCGTGGCCGGCCTTCAAGGTTGGCGCGGCCCGCTGGAGCGCCGATTCGTGGCTCGCGCCGCCCGCTCACCCAAGGACCACCCGCGCCGAGTCCTCGGCGGCGATGAGGGCGACCTCATCGTCATGGTCCCCCGCACGACCAACCTCTCCCGCGCTCCCCGCCTGCGCGCCTACGTGGCCTTCGGCGAGAAGCATGGCGTCAACCAGCAGGTCTACACGGGGTCACGGGCCTGTTGGTACGCCGTCGAAGATCGCCCGCGCGCCCCGATCATCGTTCCCTCGGCCGCTCAGTTCGCCTGGAAGGTCTGGGAGAACCCCTCGTCTCGTTTCCTCACCATGTCCCCCAACGCATACCTCACCCCCCGCGCGGATCTCCCGCTCTCCTCGTGCCTCGCCATCCTCAACTCAACCTGGACCTTCCTGGCCGCAACCCTCGCCTGCGGCCAAGTGGGCGTGGAGGGGATGATGCGCTTCGGTGGCCGGACGCAATACCTCCGGCTCCAGGTCGTCGACCCCGCGCGCGCCACGGCCGCTCAGCACGACGACCTCGCAAGGCTATGGCGCGACATGCGCAGGCAGCCCGTGCACGACTTTCCGCCAGCTGGCGCGGAGCCCCTTGGCGGCTCGCGCCGGGAGCTGGACGAGCTCGTCGCTGTGGTCGCTGGCGCTACTCGCAACGACGCTGCCGAGATGGTCGATCACCTGCATGCATGGGTGACAGCCTATGTCGGTTCGCGCGAGCGCCTCGAGGGCCAAGCCGTCGCCGGCCGACGAGGCCGGGGTCCGACCTCTGGCGGCCGCACCCGACGCTTGGCCGACCAAGCAGTCGCCTCTGCACAGCCCCAATGGCCCTGGACGGCCGCGGACGTTGATGCTGGCTGGTATGTCCTCCACTTGGCCCAGCCCGGATCCGTCCCGCCTCAGGTGGACCTCTTCGGTCCCGACGACACGAGCGTGCGAGGCGGTTGCGCCCTCAGGGTTGGCGACACGTGGCTGACCTTCGCCACGGACGACGAAGCGACCATGGTCTCCCTGCTCCTGAACGCGGACCTTGTTCCCACCACAGCGATCTTCCCGGGAGGAACTGCTGCCGCCGACTGGCTGCCGCGCCTCAAGACCTGGCTCGCAGAACTGGCCGCCTCCATGCGCCGCCACGTCGACGATCGGATCCCCCCCGACGATCCCTCCAATGCGCAAGCTCAACTCAGGGCCTGGGCTCTCGCGGTCTCCGCACTGCGCGACGCCGAGCACGAGCTGGCGACCACCGCCCAGGATCGCCTCCTCCTACTCCGCCACGTGGGCGCGGCCCACTCCTAGCGCACCGGGCCCCGCCCCTCAGAACGCGTCGGCCGCCACCTCGTGTCGCCCGCCATTTGGGTGGGATCAGGCACCTCGCAGGTACGCGCGCGTTGCCTCGAGTTCGTCCAGGGTGAGGGGAGCACAGTTGGCACGCCTGACACGGGCGTTGGGATGGGGCAACCGGAGGATCATCCGGAGACGCCCCTCCAGGTCGTGCGGGCCGCTCCAGGTCGTCGCTGCCAGCCCCGGGTAGGTGTTGAGGAATGCCTGCTGGGCCTGGCGGCCCATGAGCACCACGACGCGGGCGGCCGCCAGACGCATCACCGGGCGAAGCCACCTGGAGACGCACACGGCAGCCGCCTCGGCG